>JAYEKR010000155.1:0-2965 GCA_034661115.1 Thermodesulfobacteriota bacterium
CGGCTATGCTGTCGGAAGATCGTATTATCTGATAGCCCACAGTGTTTTTGAACCTTTTTGTTCCCTTTATCAAAATCGTGCCAGACCATATCTGATAACGCTTCTGCCAGCTCGTAAACTCGTTTCCTGTCTCCCCAATTTCTAATTTCCAATTTCAAGCCGTTCACGGCTACATTTCTAATTTCCAAATTCAAGCCGTGAACGGCTACCATCTCAGCCCTTTCTGGCCTTGTTTGCCGCGATAAGCACGGCATCCCATACAGGGGCAAAGGGCGGAGCATATCCCATATCAAGGTGATAGAGATCGTCCACACTCATGCCCGCATGCAGGGCAGCTGCAAGGGTATTGATCCTCAATGCAGCCCCTTCCCTGCCTACGATCTGGGCACCGAGCAATTTTCTTGTACCCGACTGTGTAACAAGGTGTACATAAAGGGGTGATCCACCAGGATAATGACCGGACCTGGACCCGTGAGTGATGGTCGTTGCATATGCATCAAGACCGTTCTTCTGCGCCTCATCAAGGCTGAGCCCTGTCCTTGCCACCTCAAGGTCAAATATTTTTGATACACCCGTGCCCACTATACCCCAAAAACCTGTATCGAGACCGCCTATATTCTCACCTGCAACCCGTCCGGTCTTGTTGGCGGTAGTGCCAAGGGGAATATACGCAGGCCCATCAAGGATCAGGTGGTGGGCCTCGGCGCAATCTCCTGCCGCATAGACCCTGTCCAGGTTTGTTTTCTGGTGCAAATCCACCTCAATTGCGCCGGTCTTTCCGGTCTTTACGCCAAAAGACAAGGCCAGGGAGGTATTGGGAACAGCGCCCTTGGATATAAGTACGGTCTGGGCCGGGATTGCACCCTCACTGGTAATCACCTGCTGCACCCGGTTATCCCCCTCAAAAGACAGGATATCCACACCCGTAATAATTTTCACCCCTTTGCTCCTGACCTCTTCTTCCACTATTGAGGACATCTTGGGATCAAAGTTCATCAGCATTTGAGCGGTCTTTTTGAGGACAGTGACCTCTTTTCCCATGTGTCTGAATGCCTCTGCCATCTCCAGTCCGATATACCCCCCTCCACAGATCGCCACCTGCTCGGCGCTGGACGCACTGGCCTTTATTTTTGTTGCATCCTCCACTGTCCTCAATGTACAGATGCCGTTCATTCCCTCGCCCTTTACACCCAGCCGTTTTGCAATGGCCCCTGTGGTGATTACGAGATAATCAAAGGGGTGGGTGGATACAACACCCCTGTCTATATCCAGGACATCGAGCATTCCTTTGTCGTATTCCACCTTGACGACCTCATGCCTGCGAAAGACATGCATCTTTCTCTTTTTCTCCAAATCCTCTGGAGTCACCTCGATAAGGTCATCAGGATTCGGAACAATACCTGAGATATAATAGGGCTCAGAGCAGGCACCATAAGAAACATACCCTGTTTTTTCAAAGACCGTTACATCCATTGAATCTTTCTTCAGTTTTTTCGCGGCACTGGCAGCAGAAAGGCCGGCAGCCACGCCTCCGATAACAATCAATCTCTCCATCAGACTTCCCCCTTATTGTTCGTCGTTTTATTTTCCCCTTTCCTGCGTGATCCAGACCTTTTTTTGCGTGGCCCAGGCCTTGCCGCATGTCTTTGCCTGAACATCCACTCAAAGGGATCCTGCGCCTTGCCCTGCTTTTTTTCAATGACCCTTTTTTCAACAACAATGGAACAGACAACAGCGGCATCCGGATACCGGGATCTCTTTTTCAATGCCCATCTCATCCTGCCTGTTTCCAGGGCTTCCATCATGCGCATGGCAATCAGCATGGTCTGGATAATACCTGTCCGCCTGGCCTTTGGCAGGGTTATGGCCATGCCGGAATCAATAAAGGCATCGTGCAGAAACTTGGTCCGGTCCGTACCCCTGGGCGCCTTTTGAACAAGGTCAAAGGCCCAGTCCCAAAAAAGCATGGAATATTTTATATACTCGCTCAATCCCACATTTTGCCTGAGAACCCAATCCATTACATCCAGCAGCCCAATACGTCTCTGGGCTGCGGATGGATTCTCACGGTAAAATGCACCTATCCTGCCGTAGAGGTACGGGCCTGTATTGTATTCATCCATGAGCCGGACAAGGGGTGCGCAATACCCGGACTTGAGATCCTTGTTCATCTCCTCAAAAAGCCTTGCCCCGGGACAGGATTCAAGCAAGTGTCTGCAGGTATAGATACCCTTTTTTGTCTGTTCCTCTATCACAAAACCGGTGCGCGCTGCATGCCTCAACACCCTCCATATACGGACAGGATCCTCCTCGTACCGCAGACATGGATCACCGATAATAGATATCCGGCCTGCCTCAAGGTCTTCAAGGCCGCCTGCATAATCTATGATGGCGAAATTCGCAATATCATATAAAAGCGCATTAATGGTGAGGTCGCGCCTGAATGCATCCTCTTGTGGCGTCCCAAAGGTGTTATGCATATCCGGGTCATCCGGACCGGGATTCTTTCTAAATGTGGCGACCTCTATGATATTATTTCCCTTGAACCGGATATGCACCAGGCGAAACCTCCTGCCGATCAAATATGCATTGGCAAAAAGCTTCTTTATCTGCCCGGGCCTGGCATCGGTTACCACGTCAAAGTCCTTGGGTTCCTTTCCTAAAAGGATATCACGCACCGCACCACCCACCAGGCATGCCCTGAATCCGTATCTCTTCAGCCGATAAAGCACCTTAAGTGCATCAGGATCGATCTTTTTCCTGGATATACCATGCCGGGGCCTTTCAAGGACAACTACCTTATGGTTCTCTGGCATCATCCTCTTCCTGTTCGATATCATGGCCCGCTATATGATAGGATTCATCCACCCAGCAAAGAAAATCCCTGTTCTTGCATTCCCTTGAACAAAAGGGCCGCCAGGGATTACCCTCAGACTCCATCCGCCTGCCGCAGGACGGACAGCTC
>JAYEKR010000156.1:0-14255 GCA_034661115.1 Thermodesulfobacteriota bacterium
TTACCCTGCAGCCAATACACCCATCATCAAGGCTTAGAAACTCAATGCCATCGACATCAATGACAGTCATACCGTCCCTGAAAGCCTTTATCTCTCCATTGAACATGTTTGCGCCCACAAAATCCGCTATAAACTCCCCATTTGGGCGGGCAAAAACCTCATTCAGGGCACCAAACTGCAGGAGACTGCCCTGCCTTAAAAAGGCAACCTTTGTGGCAAGCGCCCATACATCATTGAGGTCATGGGATATATGTATAACAGTGGTCCCTTTTTCACGGACAATCCCCCCCAGGAGATCCCTTGCCCGGCGGCGGGTCTGGGGATCCAGGGCGGAAAAGGGTTCATCCATCAAAAGCAGCTCCGGCTCAACTATCAGCGCACGCGCCAGGGCAACCCTTTGCTGCTCGCCACCGGAAAGGGTCTTTGGGCTGCGATGCAAAATGTGATCGATATCAAACCGCCTGGCCATCTCTCTCACCATGCCATCCATGTCAGGCTTATCCTGCTTTTTTTTGAGCCCGTATGCAATATTATCATACACATCCATATGGGGAAGGAGGGCATAGTCCTGATATACAATACCAATACCTCTTTTTTCAGGGGGTTTATCGGTTATGTCCCTGGATCCCATAACGATATGACCTTTGCCGGGCCTCCAGAATCCAAGCATGGTCTCCAGCAGGATGGTCTTACCCGCCCCTGTAGGCCCGATAATCATTAGATACTCACCCTGGTCAATGCTGAAACTCACATCCTTGAGATAAAATTCCCCCAGATCGACATGCAGATTATGGATCTCAAGGAAACTCAAAACCTGGCCTCGGCCTTTTCAAAGACATAGATGGCGACAAAGGATATCAGCATGAGTACGATCCCGCTGGTAAGGGCCATGCCCATATTTCCGTACGACATGTTCAGGTAAAGGGTGATGGGCAGGACCTCTGTCTTCATATAAGTGCCTCCGGCAAGGATAAGCACAGTGCCGAAGGTGCCTATACACCTTGCAAAAGATATCACGGTAGACGCAAGGATCCCTCCCTTTGCAATGGGTATGGATACCTTGCAAAATGTCTCGAACTGCGTATACCCCAAAGAACGTGATACAAACTCCATACGCGGGTCGATATAATCAAAGGTGGATGTCATAATCCGTATGGCATAGGGCAATGCGGTGAAAAACTGTGCCACAACCACCCCTTTTTTGGTAAACACCACATCAAAACCAATGGAACGAAAAAAATTACCCACAGGGCTGTTACCGAAGACAAGGAGAAGACACAGCCCCAAAACCAGTTCAGGAAAGGCCACCGGCAGATCAGTAATAGTCTTGACAAAACCTTTGGCAAAAAAATCAAAGCGCGACAGGCTGTAGCCTATGGGCAGGGCAAAAATCATGACAAAGACAGTGGATATTGTCCCTGTCACCAGGGAAAGACCAAGGGAAAACCGCATCTCCGGACACCATATATTGGTCCAAATATCCTCCCATGAGGGGACCACAAAGAGGGAAACAACAGCCAGCAAAAGCATGCCCCCCACCATAAAGGTCAAGAAAAGAAAGAAACCACGAAAAAAATCAATATGTTGCATTATGCCTCCCGTTTTATATGTTTCATATAACAGATATATTCTGAGATTGAAAGCCAGTTATATAAAAATAGGGGCAAGGCAAAGGGTTAACCACGAATGAACGCGAAAAAACACAGTCCCCGCCTGCCTGTGAGTCGCACGCAGACAGGCGAAAACAGGTGTCCCTCTCTGCGTTCTCAGTGTCTCTGGGTCTCTGGGCCTCTGCGGTGAGACTGTCTTTCCCGACTCTTGTCATGGGCCTAGATCAAGGGCCTGGAGGAGCGTTCGGCCGCATCAATGTCCTGTAATCGAAGCAACCGGTTACCCTTTATCTCAGCAATAAGCAGCTTATGTGTCCCCTTTTGCCTTGTCTTTGCGCGTAAAGATCAGCCTGATATCAGAAAAGATCTCCATGATGATCTCCTTGATATCGACCTCTATGATATAAAAGGACGGTACGAGCAGCAGGGTGATCACAGTAGCAAAAAGCACGCCGAAGCCCAGGCTCAGGGCCATGGGGATAAGAAATCGCGCCTGCATGGAGGTCTCGAAGATCATGGGTGCAAGGCCCAGAAAGGTGGTAAGCGAGGTCAGGACAATGGGCCGGAACCTGCGTATTCCAGCCTTCTGAACCGCCTCTTGGGCATCGAGGCCTTCATCCATTAAAGTGTTGGCCTTGTGTACGAGTACCAGGGAATCATTGATCACCACACCGGAGAGCGCCACGATCCCGAATATGCTCATGAGGCTCAGGGCGTAGCCGAACAGGATATGTCCGATAAGGGCGCCCACAAAGCCAAAGGGGATGGCCAGGAGTACCACAAACGCCTGACTGTAACTCTTGAACGGGATCGCCACCAGACAGTACATCACAAGCAGGGCAATGACAAAACCAGAAATGAGGCTGCTGAAAGATTCCTGCTTCTGTTCTTTTTCACCTCCAAGGGTGTAACTCAATCCCGGATATCGCTTCATGAGTGCCGGGAGTTCATTTTCTTCCAAAGAGGCGAGAACCTTGTTGATATCGGTTTTTCCCTGAACAATTGCTGCGCTTACCGTAATAAGGCGTCTGCCTTCTGTGCGGCAGATGGAGGTATACGACCTTCCCTTCTGGATCCGTGTTGCATCCACAAGAGGGATCTCGCCGCCAGAGGGTGTTTTGAGCATAAAATCAAACATGGTATGCTCGGACATACGTTCCTCTTTTGGCAGCCGCACCATAACGCTCACTGTGTCGCGTCCGCGCTGTTGCTCAAGGGCTTCAGCCCCGTATATGGCGCTGCGTACCTGGCGTCCGATTGCCGCGGGGGTAAGCCCCAGACTCCTGCCCTGCGCAAGGATCGTAAAATCGCGCTGCGGCTTGCCTTTGGCAAACCCGTCATCCACATCAATAATGCCTTCATAACCCTCGAGTGCAAAGGCCAGGCTCTCCCCGGCCTTTTCCAGGACATCCATATCGCGATGTTTCAGGTCGATCTCAATGGGTCTGCCGCGGTGGGGCCCTATTTGGGCCGACTCGAAACGCATGGATTCCATGCCCGGGATCTCGCCTACTTCCCTGCGCCAGGCGTCGGCAAGCCCCTGTACGCCGATATCACGCTCATCCGATGGACACAGGATCATAGTGAACCGGAGTTCGTGTGTACCATTGACTATGGTAACGAGCCCCTCACTGATCTTCCTTCCCCCATTTTCATCAATGACCTGGTCTGCAGCATCCTCGATGATGCTGCGTATATGCTGGGTCTGTTCCATGGGTGCGTCAAAGGGAAGGTCAACCCTGACATTAATCCAGTCCGCCTCTGCGCTGGGCATGAGAGTGATGGGAATATGTCCGCCCTTGACATAGCCAACGGCCACGAGCAACACCATAATGCCTACAGCAAGGGTCTGCCACCGGTTTTTCACGCACCAGGCCACTACCGGCCCATATACCTTATGGGCAAAAACAATGATACCATTGGCCATTTTGCGCTGAAATAGAATAGCCCTGCCCGCTTCGTGTCCCGGGATTGTGTTTATCCTTACCTGGCTCAGGTGGGCAGGCAAAATAAAGAGCGACTCAAACAAAGAGATCAGGAGCACAACAATGACCACCATGGGGATATTGCTCATGACCTTGCCCCAGTCACCGGCCACAAAGAGCATTGGGCTGAATGCCACTATGGTTGTAAGCACGGAAAAAACCACTGGCATGGCGACCTCCCTGACACCGCGGATCGAGGAAAGCGTGCTGTCATCACCCTCAAGGCGGTGTTCGTGGATATTCTCCCCCACCACGATCGCGTCATCCACCACGATTCCAAGCGTGATGATGTATGCGAACAGGGTGATCATGTTTATACTCACATCAAGGCCTGGCAAAAACAAAAAGGAACCCATAAAGGAGATAGGGATCCCCATGGCGACCCAGAAGGAAAGTGAGGGCTGAAGGAAAATCCCGAGAAAGATAAGGACAAGGATAAGACCGATGCATCCATTGCGCATGAGCAAATTTACGCGGTCGTGATAGATCTCAGACATATCCGCGACAATGGTGGTCTTTACCCCGGGAGGAAGCTCAGTCTCGACACGGCTTTTATATTCCCTGACCGCATCGGCCACCTGCACCGGGGTCTGGTTCCCGACGCGGTAGACCTCAAGATTGACCGAGCGCTTGCCATTGAAATAGGCAAACCGCTCCACGTCTTCAAATCCCTCTTTGATCTCTGCGATATCACCAAGCCTTATATTGGATCCATCTGCAGTGCTCACAACTGTAATGTCTGCAAAATCCTTTGCCCGGTCCCTGCGCTCCATGGTCCGCAGCAGGATCTTGCCCGCCTTTGTCTCAAGCTCTCCTGCCGGGATCTCGATTGCGGTATTTCTAATAATCTCTGCCACGTCGTCAATGCTGAGCCCATAGGACCGCAGCGTATCCAGAGGGATCTCGACAGAGATCTCCACAGGACGGATGCCGGAGACCTCCACCTTGGAGATATCTTTACTGGTAAGCATATCTTCCCTGATGTCTTCTGCAAGTTCCTTGAGAGCATGCTCACTCACGTCTCCATAAAGCACGAATTTGAGCACCTCCCGATCCGTGGACGGGACCTCCACTACAGGGTCCTTGGCATTGTCAGGCAAAGTAGCAATACGGTCCACTGCGTTTTTGATATCGGATAAGGCCTTTTGTCTGTCTGCATCGAAATAGAGCTCGGCCATGACGGTTGCAAGCCCTTCTGATGCAACTGAGCTTACCTCCTTGATGCCGTCTATACCCTCTATGGCATCCTCCACGCCAAGGATGATCCCGTTTTCCACATCAGAGGGCGATGCCCCTGGATAGGCAACAGTGATGACGACCATGTCTATCTCAAAATCCGGAAAGACCTCTTTTTTGATGCTGTTTGAAAGCATGATGATGCCGCCTGCGATCATGATAAACATGAGCAGATTGGCAGAGACATGGTTTCTGGCCATCCATGCGATGGGGCCCCTTGTTTCGCTGTTTATACCTGGATTTGCCATATTCCCACCTATCTATCTGCTTTACTCAGCCGGAGAGCCATACCCCGGAGAGCCATACCAGAGACCGGTACAGAGATACGCGAACAAATCACCCGTTCATTATCCTTTAGCCCCTGTACAAGCACCTTGCCACACTGTGCCCTTATAACCTGAACATCCCTGATCTCAAGCGTATTGTCATCACCAAGCAGCCAGACGCAGTCGCCTTCCTGCAGGGCCTCCTCCGGTATCTCATACACATCTTTTACCTCTTTTCCCTCAATCTCAAGCGTGACATACGAACCGAGCAGCAAGACCCTATCCATGGGTAAAAGCGGGCTGGGTACGCCTATGAGCAGACGCGCCATGCGTCCCCTGGGGTCCACCTCGGCCAACAGGCGCTCTACTACTCCTGTATGGCTGAATTGCCCGCCCGGGCCTTGGCATACACGAACCGCTGATCCCTGGGCCTCGTCAGCCCCGGGGATATCGATCCAGGCAAGCTCCCTGTAAGGCAGCTTTGCCTGTACCCAGAAGGCCGTGCTTCCGGCCAATACGGCAATGGTTGCCCCGGGTGAGACCAACTGCCCATTGTCCACATTTTCGCTCAAGACAACGGCATCAAAGGGGGCTCGAATAGTGGTGCGCCCAAGGTTGAGCTCTGCCTTTTCCAATGCGCTTTGCGCGGCGGCAAGCACTGCCTTTGCATCCTTGAGCTGCGGCTTGCGTAAGGCCAGATCCCGGCCGGATTCTGCCACATCCATATCACCGCCGAGCAGGTCCCATTCGCGCCTGGCCACCTCAACACGGCCCTTCTCCGTATTGATCCCTACCCGCGCTTTGGTCAAATTCGCCCTCTGCTGGATAACAGCGAGTTCATAATCCCTGGGGTCGATCCGCACGAGTTCTTCACCCTTTTTAATCATGGCCCCGGGGACAAGCCCGGGGTTCTGCCACACCACCACTCCAGAAACCTGGGCCTGGAGCGAAATTCGGTGTTTTGGTATGACAATACCGGTCGCATGGACTATAATACGACTTTGTCCAGCATTAACCCGGATGACCTCGACCAAAGGAGAAGAGATAGAGACAGGCCGGTGTTCGGCCTTAGGTCTGGTCTTGACCAAAGCTGCAAAGATGGCTGCCCCGAAAACGATAATAACAATAACAATCAAAAACTTATAAAACGATCTCATGGCTTATCTCCTGCATATTGTGTCATTCTGGATGAAAGGTCTCCGCCAAGCGCGCGGCAGAGCTGGATACGGTCGTCAATAAGGGCTGAATGCGCAAGGATCAACCCCTGCATTGCCTGCTGCTGTGCATTCAGCGCGGAAAGTACGCTCAAATAATCGCTCAGGCCCATGGCATACTCAATGCGTGCCTGGTCAAGGGTGGCATCTGAAATAAAGAGTTGATCCCTGAGTTCTTCCAGATATTCCCTTTGGTATGCCTCGCTGGACAGGGCATCCTCCACCTCGGACACAGCATTGAGCACGGTCTGCCCATAGGCATTCATGCGTTCAGAAACCACTGCCCTGCTGCGCTTGACCTCTCTGTTCTTATAATGTCCGTCATAGATGCTTGCCGAGATACCCCCGGCCAGGCTCCATATCATACGGTCAAAGAGATCAGCAAAACTTGATGCGCCATAACCGCGCGAGGCATTGATGGTCAGCCTGGGAAAACGGTCTGCAATGGCCGATGCCACACGTTGATCGGCTGCAGCCAATCGGGTCTGGGCCGACTGGACATCAGGCCTGCGGACAAGGAGATCAGAAGGGATCCCTGTATCAGGCAGGGGTTGAAGGTCAGGGAGTTTATCCGGGACCATGCCGAGAGCAGTACCAGGTGCACGACCCAGGAGCAAATTGAGCTGATGGGTCAATTCTGCAATCTGTGCCTTGATAAGCGGGTATTGCCCTTTGAGACTGGAGAGCTGTCCGCGCTGCTGATAGACCGATAATGCCGGGGCGAGCCCCATTGAAAAACGCATCTCCACCAGGTCAAGCTGGATAGAGCTCGCCTCGATCTGTTCTTCGGCCAGGCTAAGCATAGCGCTCTGGGTGATAAGGGAAAACCATGTGCGGGCAACCTGTGCACTGATGGTCATGGCCATGGTCTCGAGATCCAAGCAGGTTGCCTCCATATCCAGCTGAGAGGCCTTTTTTTGTGCCTGTATCCGACCCCACAGATCGATCTCGTATGAGGCACCAATGCCTATCTGGTGCTGTCGTGTACGTTCGGCCGTGGCACCGGACACACCCGGCACATAGGTCCGGGAACGTGTTGTCCCGGCATCAAGGCTTACCTGCGGCATGAGCCGTGAACCCGCCTCATCCGCTATGGCACGGGCCTGGTCAAGGCGCGCCCAGGCCTGCTTCAGGTCAAGGTTTGCACCCAGGGCCTCCTCGATAAGGGCATTGAGACTCTCATCTTCAAAGGACTCCCACCATGGCCCACCTGAAAAATTCATGTCCATTGACGTACTATCCATAGATGTAGTGTCCGTGGATGTAGTGTCGATGGATGTAGTGTCGATGGATGCCGTGTCCGAATCATGGCTGTAGGCCTGTGGAAGATCAAGCGGCAGATCAATCTCTGTATGTGCCTTGTACATGGTGCAGGATGTAAGCAGGACCAGAATCAGGGGGCCAAAAATGTAATATTTCATTCTATTCGACATGGACCTCTCCTTCGGCATGATGTCTGTCGCGAACAGCGTAGATCCCGGCAAGGGAAAATGCAGTGATGTGCCGGGAGATCGCCTCGATATCCTTGCCTGCCGAGTCTCCTTCCTGAAAAGATTGCCTCACCCGGACTGCATGAGGGTTGTAAAACAGGCATTGCCCGACAATGCTGGACATACACAACTCAATCTCATTGATCAAGGCACCCGGACCCAAAAGGACCACGACAATCGAGCTGAGAATCTCCTTCAACGGTTTGACAAGCTCCATATGGAGATCTGCCAGGCTCGGAGACGGATCCAGCATCTCGCGTACAAGCATGGAGTTGTGAGACCCTGCGATCATTGGCAGGCGGTAGAGAAGGGAGCGTATAAAGGCATGGAGCCGCTGCTCAGGGCCAGGGTCTGCGCCTAGTCCCATATCCGTTGGAAATGCCTGGATTGCACTGGTAATGATTGCGCGATAGACCTCAAGGTAAAGGCCCTCTTTGTCATGGAAATAATAGTTGACCGAGGCAATGCCCACCGAAGCCCTTTTGCAGATCTCACGCACTGTAGCCGCCTTGTAACCATGCTCACCAAAAACCTCAATAGCCGATGTCAGGATACGTTCTCTGGTAGAAATATTTTCCATCTCGCTCCTTGAACATATGTTTTGAACGTATGTTTAAAACGCTTGTTCAAGAATGTCAAGCTTTTTTTAATTTGCCACCTCAAGCCCCCTCCCTACAGGAAACATTACCCAATTATTAAGGCACGCCCTCATTTCTCACTCTCGCCATCCCTGCCTGCCTGTGCGTCGCACGCAGACAGGCAGGCGGGGATTCAGTGTTCCTGGCTGGTACCCTGCTTCTGGATCCCCGCCTTCGCGGGGATGACGAATGAATACCACCAGTAAACTGGTGGTATCATGAGGCCCCCCTAAAGGGGGGTCTCACACCAGCTACTTTTTATAGTTTTGCTACGGCGTAAGCTCTCCTTGAAGCATGTCCATTGATTCTCGCCCACTGCTTGATCGTATCCACCACTACCTGCCTCTTCGCTCCATATAATTCCTTGCGCCTATAGTTCGGTATCCATACTATGTGGTACTTACAAGCCCATACTGAATGTGCTAATTTATTAAACTGTCTCATCGAAATCTCCTCCTTTGAGTAGCTGGTACTCTCATTGTAGAAAATTTCCTCTTTCTTGACACTAATCACCGGCATAGCCATTGTTCATACCACTGGCATGCCAGTGGTTTATTCCTTTAATTAGGGGGACATGGTTTTTTCCATTCTTCGTTTATATAAAAAAAGGGTTGATGCTTAGCAAAAACCGGTCTTTGAAAAGGAAATCAAAAGATCTTTTCTCACGCAAAGGCGCCTGTCTGCGTGCCTGCCTGTGCGTGTCCGCACGCAGACAGGCAGCGCACTTCGCAGGCAAAGATCGCAAAAGAAAACAGGAAAAATGATACAAAAGGGTAGTATCTTTGTGCCCTTGGCGTTCTTTGTGTGAGGATGTTTTCCCGTCCTTGGTTGTGAGCGCAAAAAGCGCTCATGCGGGTTTTACAGGGGTTTTGCGAAAACACCCAATGTCCACATTCACTCCCTACCCCATCACCTCTTTTTTGACCTTGAGCTTGGCGTCAATGAGCTGGCTGTGTGTCAGGTGCAAAAGGGATGAAAGGAGATGCACGAGATGGTCCTCATGGCCGTCAAGTCTTTTGTCCATGTAGATAATTCTCCATATCTCCTCGATAAGACGGATCTTTTCATCTTGTGAAAAATGGCTGTTTATCTGTTTGGTAAAATGCCAGAGATCAATGCCATCCTGTCTTTGTTTTTCTGCCTGTCCAAGAATATCTTTGGCCTGGTCTTTGTCGATATTACGGTCTCGTTCTATCAAAGACAATATATATTGCCTTTCATCATCACTGAATTCATTGTCTGTCATTGAGACCTCAAGCATGAGGACACAGGCCGCAATCCCCGGATCAATCGTGTCCTGTTCAATGCTCTTTTGATATTTCTTCGTAAAAATCTTCTTTAAAAAACCCGCCATACCTCTCCCTCTTGCTTGTATTTTTATAGACCCTGCATCATCAACCCTGTTTTTTCATAAGGTATTTTTCCTGACAGGTCAAGACAACTCATTTTTTACACCTTGACCTGCATTGCGTTTACATAGTATTTTAGAGAAAATTTATCCTTTAAGGAGACATGGATGCCTTTGTTTTTTCGAAAAACACCATTCTTTAGGAAAATCCCAGCCTATCTTTTCTGTTTTGTTTTTTTTCTGTACCTTTTTGTCTGCCCGTGCCACGCCGCTCCACAATCTTTCGGCCCGAATGGACTCAAAGGGCTGGATAATCAGCAGATAGAAGGCCTTTCCAAAGGGAAAATCATATTTTCTACCACGGATTCGTGCGACGATATGGATGATGACGATGATCTGGATGATGACGATGATCTGGATGATGACGATGATCTGGATGATGACGATGATCCGGACTCAGCCCTGATCGAGGCGGCCATGGTCTTTGACTCCACGCCTGAAAAGACATGGGCACTTATATCAAAGACCGGAGATCAGGGACTCTACCTCAATGAGATCAAAAAGATAAGCACCGTAAAACAACAAAAAGATCGGAATCTCCAGAGATTCACCCTGAAAGTCGCCTTTATGACCATCAAGTACCAGGTGATACACCATTTCAACCCGGACAAGGCATTGATATACTGGGGGCTTGACCCGGACTATGACAATGAGCTGGACGATCTGCGCGGATTCTGGAGATTCTATCCCTATGAAGGGGGCAAAACCCTGGCAAGGTACGGAAGCAATGTATCCATCCCCAATGTACCGTCCTGGATAGAGGCCATGTTCAAAAAAAACGGGGTGAAAAAATCGCTTGAGGCAGTAAAAAAATATGTGAACTCAGGCGGCACATACCGTAAATAAACAGGAGGAATAAACCATGGATAAGATCACCGAAAAACAGATAAAAGATACATTCTCCTTTACCGACGAAATCGTGAATGATTTCCCGGGGCGTCTTATCGGGACAAACGCATGCAAGGGGGCAGCCAAACGGATTGCAGAGGAGTTTGAAAAAAACTGCGACCCGGGCACGGTAAAGACAGAATCGTTCACCTGCCATCCCAAGGCATTTCTCAAGTATATACGGCCGGCGGTTATACTGTATGGGATCTCCACCTGCCTTGCCCTGATCTCACGTCCGTTCAAGGCCTTTTTAGGGCTCCTTGTCCCCGCCTCAGCCTTTGTATCACAGTTTGCGCTGTACAAAGAGGTCTTTGACCCACTCTTTCCAGAGGAAGAGGGGGTCAATGTCTATGGAACCATCGAGCCGGAGGGCGAGGTAAAGCAGCAGATCATACTCTGCGGCCACCATGACGCTGCCTATATCTTTCATTTCATGGACAAATCCCCAAAGATGTATCCTTATTTAATAGTTGCCGGTGTTGTGCCAATGCTCCTTGGACTCTTTTTTACCCTGTACATGGCGATCACACGGACAAGCCCCGGATGGATGAAAAAGGCCCTTGTTGGAGGGCTTGCCGGTGTAATCCCTATGTGGTGGTTTACCACGGATGCAGTATCGCCTGCGGCAGGGGACAATATGATTGCAACGGCCATGGCAAACGAGGGCGCAAAGATCTTTGCCGACAAAAAAAAGGCAGGGCAGAATCCCCTTAAACACACCCGTATCATCTGCCTTTCAGTGGACGGGGAAGAGGCAGGGCTGAGGGGTTCCAGGGCCTTTGCCAAAAAACATGCCGGGGAATTCCAGGACATCAAGACCTATGCCTTCTGCATGGACACCCTGTACAACAAGGACAAGCTGATATTCTTTGACAATGACCTCAACCTCACGGTTGACCTCTCACATGAGATGGCCCAGGAACTGACCGATATCGCCCTTGACCTCGGTTACAAGGCCAAGGTCTCTCACATGCCGTGGGGAGGTGGAAGCACGGATGCCCCTTCCTTTGCAAACGTAGGCGTGGAGTCAACCTGTCTGCTGGCCTTTGAACTGGATGTCACAAAGCTGGACAGCGACCTGGTCTACCATACCCCTCGGGACACCACCGATGCCATTGAACCTCAGATGGTGGAACAGGTCCTGGACATCATCCAGACCTATATCCGGAAAAAAGACCAGGATGTCAGCTCCTCATAAAGGGATAAGCCCTTGATCCGGTTACCCCGGGCTGATTGATCTGCCCGGGGTAACCGGCGATACCATAAAGTTTTATGGTCTGTTTCCAATGGATCCGATCAAGCCTCATTATGGGCTAAATGAAACAATATTATACAAGGGATATACTTGCCATTACAGATGCAAAAACAGTGTTTAAAATTTTATATTATGAGGGGGAAACAATGAATCACAAAAACCATCTAATCATTACCGGACTGGTTTTTTTCGTCCTGATCTTTTCAGGCTGCGCATCGAACAAGGTCTACACGACCCAACAGGTTAGCCAGGGAACGCTGAAAGGCCTTAAAGATCATTCGCATTTTGTCGAGGTCGACAGCCAGCGCATGCACTATATCGATATCGGCGAGGGCGAACCCATGATCCTGATCCATGGATGGTTCTGTTCGGGATCCTACTGGAAAAGAGAGTTTCCCCTTCTCAAGGGACAGTATCATATCTATGCCCCTGACATGATCGGCCACGGCATCTCATACAAACCGGCATCTCATGAACCCAGGCTTACAACCGCGAATCAGGCAAAGTGGATCATTGGATTCATGGATGCCCTGGGCATAGACAAGGCCTATATTGTAGGACACTCCATGGGAGGGGAGGTGGCATCCAGGGTGGCCATCATGGCCCCTCAAAGGGTAAAAAAACTTGTCCTTATAGACGCGGTAGGGCTGAGAAACAACCCGTCAGACCTGCCGTGGTATATCAGGGCAGGTAGAAAACTTCATCTAGAAGCCCCTGCATCCGGCATGATGAACCGTACCACGCTAAAAATGGGCGTGAGCATGTTCATGTATTACAAAGAAAACAAGGTGGACAAAGAATTTATAGATGACATAATCCTTACCACAGCCGGCTCGAAAAAAGACCGTGCATGCCTGCTCAAGGTCACACGCGAAGGGCTCTTCCAGTCTTTTGTCGATGAAGACCTGAAGGCACTGGATACGCCCACAAGATGTATCTGGGGGAGATACGACAAGGTCGTTCCCCTTAAACTCGGCAAAGAATTCGACCGGCTCATCCCTGTCTCAGACCTCGTGGTGATTGACAATGCAGCACACATGGTCCCATGGGAAAGGCCAAAGGAGATTTCAATGGCCATTAGTGATTTCTGCGTGGATTAACAAGAAAATTTCCTTAAACATATCTTTCGCTTTTGCCGTTAACACAGGACAGGGGGCAAAAATGAAAAAAAAAGAGACCAGATCCACTGATGAGGTCCTCAAAATACTGACCCTGTCTGTAAAGCAGGTGCTGGATGCCGCTACCCGGACAGAGATCACCTATTCCCCGGTCATCCAGAAGATAAACAAGACCTGCCTGCAGCCTGACATAGGGTGCTTTGTCCTGTTTGACGGGGGATTTTCAGGGCTTGTCATAATAAACTTTTCACAGGCCGCGGCCATGGAGCTCTACCACGACTATATGACCAGCATGGGTATGCCGGAAGAGGAACTCGCGACCCTCTTCACCTCGGATGATGTATCAAACGTCCTTGGCGAACTCACGAACCAGATCATAGGAAACTTCCAGGTGGAGGTAAAAAGGAAGCTGCGCACAAGCATAAAACAGAACCAACCCAAGATGATCGTTGTCAATAAAGACATCATGATCTCCATAAATACGCCCATCGACAAGCCCCAGTACCGCAAGGTGTCCTTTGAAACAGCGAACCACCGTCCCTTTTATGTAGAGATCGCCATGGAAAAAACCGAATTCATCGATCTCTTCCCGGTAGAAGAAGACAAGGTCTTTGATATAGACTCCATGTTCACATGATCCGAAAAAAAACAGCCTCCGAGTCTAAAGATCCTTGTCCATCTGGACGAAGAAAAAATCAATACGTATAGAATAGAATGAGAAATAAACAGGCCTTCGGGAAATACGCAGCAAACCCTACAGACCTGAAAAAAAATTATTAAGGAGGAAGAAAATGAAAAAATGGGTATGGGTGTTTATGCTGGCAGTATTCCTGGCCGTGCCAATGGTTGGATCCGCAGCGCAGGGGGTCACCATTGTATGTGAAAACAAGACAGATTTCCCCAACGTCATAGGAGAAGGTGACACAATTCTGGCAGAGAACCCGGGTGTTACTGTGGAGGTCCTTCAACTGGTTGGACAAAGGCTGGATCTGGATATAACCTTTATCCGGCAGCCGTGGAAGAGATGTCTTGTCTCCCTCCAGGAAGGTTCTGCCAATGTATTGTTCACCGCCAGCTACAAGCAAAAGAGAAAAAAATTCGGCCTCTACCCCATGAAAAACGGCGAGGTGGATGAAAGCCGAAGAAT
>JAYEKR010000157.1:0-14239 GCA_034661115.1 Thermodesulfobacteriota bacterium
GCTGCCCCGGCCCCCTTTGTCACGATCTTTTTTGCCGGGCAGCCCATATTGATGTCGATGCCGTCAAACCCCTTATCCTCCAGGATTTTTGCAGCAGCCGAGGCCTCATCCGGCCTGGATGAAAATATCTGTGCCACAAGGGGCCGGTCCTCTTCGGGTCTCTCCAGGAGGTTCAATGTGTTTCGCGCCATTCTTACAAGGCCGGCCGCGCTTATCATCTCCGTGAAACACAGGTCTGCCCCGAAGGAACGGCTCAGGCACCGCATGGGCCAGCCTGAAAACCCGGACAGGGGAGCAAGAAACAGGGGTTCCTTGAATTCGATATTATAGATTTTCACGACAGTTTTTACCCTGATAAATATGGTTGTGGTTCATGTGGTCTACAATGGCTGTCATCACCTTCTTTTTTTCAATGGCCCAGAGAGGCGTAACCAGTTCCTGTGGGTGCGGATCGCCCGTGATCCTCTGGATGACCATGTCTTTGGGAAGATAAGAGAGAAAGACGCCCACGGCCTCTACATATGCATCCATCTTTATCGGGGTATAGTCTCCCTGAAGGTACATAGTCTCCATGGGAGTCGACCGGGTCACATAGAGCAGGTGTATCTTTATGTCATCGACCCCAAGGGAGGCGACAAGGCGTGCGGTATGGATATAGTCTTTCATGCCTTCCCCGGGCAGGCCGATAATTACATGGGCGCAGGTACGTACATTGTAGTTCGAAGTCAGCCTGACTGCATCGATAAAACATGCAGTATCATGACCCCGGTTGATGCGTTTCAGTGTCGCATCATTGGCGCTTTGAAGCCCGTATTCGACCCAGACAGACCTTTTGTCTGAATAGGTCTCGATGAGTGAGAGTTTTTCTGCATCGATACAGTCCGGTCTTGTACCGATCGAGAGACCCTCTATCTCCGGGAAATCAAGGATTACATCATAGATTTTTTTCAGCCGTTCAACCGGGGCATAGGTATTGGTGAAGGACTGGAAATATGCGATAAATGCCTTTGCCTTGTATCTCCTGGTCATGGCCTCTATCTGGTTTTTTATCTGTTCTTTAAGCCCGATTCCCTGTCTCCATGCCCCGGTCCCGGAGCCCCTGTCATTGCAGTAGATGCACCCCTTTCCATGGATACGGTTCGGGCATCCCAGGCCGGCATCGAGGCTTATTTTTTGTACCCTGTATCCAAAGGTCTCACTGAGGTATGAGCTGAAGCTGCGGTAGGGTAGATCTGTCATCAGATGAACCTGCATGAGCTGCGTTTACAGCGAATAATAAAAAACCATCCGTCACCCCCGCGAAGGCGGGGGTCCAGACGTACCGATCCAGCCAGCCATAGATGCTGGATTTCCACTTTCGCCTGCCTGCGTGCGCCGCACAGGCAGGCGGGCGTGACGGGAGGGGAACAAAAATGACTGTGGTGGTGTTCCTGTCTTTTTCATATAAACCCGAATGCAAAACCGCTGAGCCCGAATTCGTCCATGAGTTTCTTTATGATCTCCTGAAGGGCTGTATTTATGGGGATCCCCTCTTTTTTGCGTCGTTCGATCATCTCGAATTCTTTTTCTCCTGCAAGGTAGATCCGGTCGACTCCCGGGGCCTTCTTTGCCTTACGTATCTCTCTCATGATATTGCCCGTGGTCTTCTTGAAGTCGGCCAAAGGGACAAAGCTCTCTATATTGATGGCGATAAAGAGGTCTCCAAGCCAATAGGGGCGTTTGGTTCCATCTTTTTCAAGACCGCTCAATGCCTGCCCGAACTTTCCGCTGGCAAGGGATGCACTCAGGATCTCTATCATTACCCCAAGTCCGTAGCCTTTGTAACCCCCAAGCTCTTCGCCTGCGCCGCCAAGGGGCAGAAGGGATGCCGTGCCCTTGACAAAGTCTTTTAGAAGCTGCTGGCTGTCTGTGGGTTGGGAGCCGTCTATGCCAATGGTTACGCCCTTTGGCGTTGGCCTGCCTTCACGTGCATATACCTCCATCTTCCCCCTTTGTGAGGTGGATGTAGCAATGTCCAGCAGAAAGGGGTGGGTGTCATCCGAAGGCGCGCCAAAGCTGATCGGGTTTGTGCCTATCACCGGGGTTACACCAAAGGTCGGGGCAACAGAGGGTCGTGCATTGCAAAAGGTAAGCCCTACCATGCCCTTGTTGATTGCCATGGTGGGGTAGTATCCGGTGATCCCGAAATGCGTGGTGTTGCGGACAGCAACCATCCCGAGATTGGATTTATCTGCCATGGCAATGGCCCGTTCCATGGCATGATAGGCTGCCACATGACCCATGCCATTGCCTCCGTCGATCACAGCGGTGTTTGATGTCTCTTTTATGATGGTTTCCCTTGTATCGGTAAGCTGTATACCGTCCCGGATACGGTCGACATACATCTTGAAACGGCCGATCCCATGGGACTCGATCCCCCTCAAATCTGACTCTATTAATATTTTTGCACATATCGCAGCGTCATTTGGAGGGACATCCAAGGCAATAAAGCCCTCTCTCATGAACCTTTCAAGTTCAATATGATTTACGTATGAAATCTCCATTGGCACATCTCCTTTTATGTTGATGCGGTATCTACTAACACATGATGTATGAATATGGAAGGTGACCGTTCCATCAAAGAATAAAAGGAGAAGGCAAAAGACGGGAATGACAGGAGGGGTGTTTCCCGGTTTTGGAGTTTACCCGTAAGGGGTTTCTAAAAGGTTTGCATTGTGAACCGTTGAACCTGTCTTTTTTCCATATAGACCCGCATGAGCTGCGCTCATAACCAGGGATAAAAAAAGGCCTTACCGCTGAGGAGCAGAGGACGCGGAGTTGGAATCCTATATAATATCACAAGGATAACCGTCATTCCCGCCTGCGAAGTGCGTCGCACGCAGACAGGCGAAGGCGGGGGTCCAGAAACGTCAATTACCTGGAACACTGGATTCCCGCCTTCGCGGGAATGACAGTGGAGGTGTTCTACTTTTTGTAACCATTCACGGAACATTGAACGTGGAAATTGGGAAAATGAGAGACCAGCCGTCACCCCCGCGAAGGCGGGGGTCCAGAAACGTCAATTACCTGGAACACTGGATTCCCGCCCCCGCCTGCCTGCAGCAGACAGGCCTGCCTGTGCGTCGCACGCAGACAGGCGGGAATGAGTGTGGTGGTGTTCCTGTCTTTTTCATATAAAGGCATCAAGAAATGCAGATGAAGAGGGCAACAGTGCCGGGTATTGCAGTGTCAAGAATCAATAGAGGATCTCAACCTTTCTGGATATCTCCATGAGGTCCCTGAACCGTTGTTCCTGGGATGCCAGGACGCATGGATCCACCTGTCTGCAATTTGCCTTGAGGTCATAGAGAAATTGGTCGCTCCTTTTTTTTGCAAGCTTGGGGTCATGGATATTGAGCATGAGTTCTGATTCAAGATAGGCACTACGTATCGAAAGATTGAAAGAGCCGATGCTGAGCCATTGCCTGTCGATAATGATTTGTTTTGCATGGTAGTAGGGGGGATGATCCACAGACAATATCTCTGGGTGATATTCGTATATCTTTACCCCGTCTTCCAGGAGTTCCCTGTAATAGTTCAGCGATATGAAATGGCACATGGAAAAGGCCACTGCCTTTCCTGTATCATAGGAGTTTGTGAGTATTCTGACGTCCACTCCCCTTGATGCCGCACCTGAAAGGGCCCGGCTTATCCGATCAGGAAGGGCCAGGTACTGTGATGTGATATATATGCTTTTTTGTGCCAGGCTGCATGCCTCGACAATCATCTCCAAATTGTCATAGTCTCCATGCCACGGCCTTGATTCCACGATACGCAATGTTGTATGGCCCTTGCCCGGCGAGTTTTTGCCCCTTGTCTCGGGCAGGTTCATGGGGCGGGCTCCACCGAACTCCTGCCAGTTGACCATGAACCCCTTGTTCAGGGCATGCACCGCCTTTCCACTTATACATACATCGAGGTCTCTCCACCAGAAGAAATAGCTGTCACTGATATTGCGTCCGCCCATGATCGCAATCCGATTGTCCACTATAAGCATCTTTTCATGGAGAGCGAAATCCACCAGCATATCCCTTGAATCCTTTTTGATCCAGGGCTGGAAGGCCTTTGCCTCGGGTAAGGACTCGAAGATACGGTAATCCTTGTGCATGCGGTCTATCCATGGGATGGATCTGTCCGGGCGCTGCCTGGGAAATCCGATGTCACCGGCAAGGATTACATGGATGCCGTGGGATCGGAGTATCATGGCAAGAAGAGGTGATTTTGCAAGCTGGGAATACCGGGTTATAATGATGTTTATCTCAAGGCCCTGGTCTGCCTTATCCATGAGGATGGCTGTTATCTCTTTACATCTGCCTGCGTTATCAAGGTAGTAGGTCTGTATATTGATCTGTTGTTTTGCTCCCCTGAGGACCTCAAGATATCGCAAAAATGCGTGCGGACCATTGTCCATGCAATCGACATGATTGCATGGAATGGTAGTGGTATGCGTGATAGCGTCCATGCGTGATAGCGTCTGCTGCTTGAGGATGCACGGCGCCTTGTCCTGTCTCCGCCTGACCCTCAACTGTGTCTCTTTATTGTCTGTGGTACCCTTTTTATCTACCAGCCCCAGGGTGAGCCGATGGTCTTCTGGGTTGAGCTCTTTTTTCGGCTCGATCATTATACAGCACCTTGGCTCACCCTGTGCCCCGTTGTAATCCACGGTTTTTTGGATACTGCACGGCACGTCCCCGATCCTGATTGTGGCCACCCTGTTGCCTGTTCCCCCTGTGGCCAGGTCCACGAAAATTTTTTGTCCCTCATACAGGGGTTGGGGATATATGCATATATCCGGGCTGCTGCCGCCCTTGTCTTGTATATTGTCCCGGACTGCATTCACCGGAGAGATGCATGCGGCAATGAGGATGCAGGTCAGAAGGGATAAAAAAAGGTATGGCCTATGTTTCATCAAGGGCATTTTTGAGTGCGGCCGAGAGTCTTTCAAGATCAAAGGGTTTTTGAATAAACCCGTTACATCCTTGTTCCATGATGGCCTCTGCCTGTTCATTTTTGCTGTATCCGCTTGAAAGGATGCATTTGAGGTCAGGGGAAATCTCTTTTAATGCCTGATATGTCTGCGTGCCGGACATCCCGGGCATGATCATATCCAGGACAACAATAGCGATCTCTTTTTTGTGTCCCTTGAGTATTGCGACGGCCTCTTGCCCGCTACTGGCCCTCAGGACCTTGTATCCCATGCTGTCCAGCATGTCCCCTGCAACCATAAGGATCAATTCCTCATCATCCACCACAAGGATGGTTTTGTTTTCTGTATGGGGCAGTGTATTCACTTTTTGGGAATCATCGGGTTCAAGGGGCATGGTCGTCTTGTCATTGGCCGGAAGATGGATGATAAAGGTGGTCCCTGCATCCTCTATGCTTTGGCAGTTTATCATGCCTGAGTGGTTCTGTATAATGCCAAAGGCAGAAGCAAGACCCATGCCCGAGCCCTTTCCGACCTCCTTTGTGGTGAAAAAGGGCTCAAATATCCTTTTTATGGTCTCTTTATCCATGCCTTTTCCGGTGTCGCTGATATCTATCCGGATATATTTCCCGGGGGCGGCCTGAGGATATGCTGTGGAATTTCTTTCGATGATGACATTTTTTGTACCAACCGAGAGCAGGCCTCCTTCTGGCATGGCCTGCCATGCATTGACATAGAGATTCAGCAGCACCTGTTCGATCTGTCCACGGTCACAATCGACACCCCATAGATCCTGTTCAAAGTCCTCCTGGATAAGGATCTCCTTTTTCGTGCGTCCGAACAGGGCAAGGCTCTGGGCAAGCAAATTGTTCATGTCTGTGGATTTGGTTTCGTATTTGCCTTCCCTTGCAAATCCAAGCATCTGCCGGGTAAGTTTTTCGCCCTTGTTTACATGGCGATTTATATGGATAAGCCTTTCATAAAAGGGGCTGTCTTTGTCCATATCCTTGAGGATAAGGGATGCATTGCCCTGGATGCCCATGAGCAGATTGTTGAAATCGTGTGCAATACCCCCTGCCATGGTGCCGATGGCCTCCATCTTCTGCGCCTGGTGAAGCCTTTTTTCGAGCTGCCTTTTTTTGAGCTGTTCTTTGTGAAGCATGGTTGTATTTTCAACCATGCCTATTGCACCCGTGATCTGACCGTCCCTGCCAAAGAATGGAGCGGTTCTGATAGAGACCTCCCAGTCCTTACCAAGCCTTGTCGCAGCGTAGCCACCCCTGTAATTGTCGCTCATGCCTTTTTCGATCGGGGCGCGAAGACATTGCATGATACGTTTGTCTTTTACTTTCAGTACGTTCAGCCCGATAAGGTCTTTCCGTGTTGACCCCAGTTCTCTGGCCAGGCGTTCATTGGTATCCGTTATCTGGTAATCAATGTTGTAGTGGAAGATGCCCAGGGGTGCGTGGATAAACAAAAGACGGTATTTTTCCTCGCTTTCCGCCAATTCCATCCTGGCCTTCCTTCTCTCGAGGGCTGTGCCTATGATCTGGGAACATATCTCCAGAAGACGGTGTGCATTCTGACCCCATTCGCCGAATTCCATGATATTATCAAACCCTATAAAACCTGAAATCCTGCCGGATATATAGACAGGCAAAACCAGGAGAGACTTGATCCCCTGTGATTCAAGGAGCCTCTTTTCCGCACTTGCCTCCTCCGGAAGCATGGATACATCCGGGATATCAATGATCTTGGTATTATAAAGTCTTTCTTTCCACCAGGGGAAACCCGTAAGGGGTAGGTCCTGCAACCTGTCCATATAGCTGACAGCCCCTTCTCTACACCATTCATGGGTATTGCTAATCCGGTCTCTTTGTTTGTTAATGATGAAGAGATAGGACCGGTCAGCCTTGCTGATTTCGCCCATATCCTTGAGGGATTCGTTTATGGCTGTGTCCATGTCGGAAAGGCCTATAAAACGCGAGGAGATAATGGACGCCGCCTTTTCAAAATTAAGCCGGACTAGGAAATCCTGTTTTTTCTGTTCCAGTACGCTGGCATTTTCTTCTTCTCTTTTTTTACAATCTCTTGATATTTCTTTAAAAAGATTGGTTTTTGACCGGTAGAAAAATACAGTCATAATGAGTATCGCCATGATCGCTGCAGAGATTAGCAGGGGTTTCACGGTTGACATGCCTGCTTGATTGCTGCACCAGTACATGCATAAGGAAAAGATAACGGATACAATGCAGATGCCGGCCAGAACGCGTCGCCTCAAGGTACTTATATGCTTTGAATATCTGTCCATTATGGATGTAAGTATACCCATAACAATGAGACTTATCAAGGATATTTCCCTTTGCACTTTTTTATGATTGTGAACCCCTTAAGATATATGTAATGTGAGCCCGAAGCCTATGAAATATTATCTGAAAGAGTGGAGAGACAGGGTTTTTTCCGACCCGCAGGTGCTTAATCTGGCATTGGTTCTATGTTTGGGCGCACTGGTCATTTTTTTTCTTGGAGGCATGCTTTTGCCTTTCTTTATTGCCCTTATCGTCTCATTTCTTTTAGATGGGATTGTGCTCTGGCTGGAGCGTTTTAAGGTTCCCAGGAGGGCAGGGGTGATGATTGTCTTTATCCTGTTTGTTTTTTCGATCGTCCTCATGATTGTGGGCCTGGTTCCTCTCCTGACCCGTCAGGTCGGTGAACTGGTACATACCGCGCCTGCCATGATATCTTCCGCTCAACAGGGGCTTGAGGGTTTGCCTGACAAATATCCGGAGCACATATCCAGGGATCAGATCGACCGGATCTTTGAATTCTTTTCCATGGAGTTCACAGCCCTGGGCAAAAAGGTGTTCTCTTTTTCCATTGCCTCACTCAAGGGCATTATCACCCTGATGGTTTACCTGATCCTGGTACCGTTGATGGTGTTTTTCTTTCTCAGGGACAAAGGAAAAATCCTTGAATGGGTATCCGGGTTTTTCCCGAAAGAAAGGGGGCTTGCGACCGAGATATGGCAGGAGGTGAATGAACAGATTACAAACTATATCCGCGGCAAGGGGTATGAGATCCTCATTGTATGGGCCGCGAGCTATCTTTTGTTTTTGTTTCTGGGCCTGGATTTTGGGATACTCCTGTCTGTATTTGTAGGACTTTCCGTATTGATACCCTATATCGGCGCGATATCCATGTTTTTCCCGGTGGCCTTGATTGCCTTTTTCCAGTGGGGAATGGACATGCAATGCGTCTACACCATGATCGCGTACATCATTCTCCAGATGTTCGACGGAAACCTTCTCGTGCCCCTGCTCCTTTCAGGCGTTGTTAATTTGCATCCGGTAGCTGTAATCGTGGCCATCCTTGTCTTCGGTGGGTTGTGGGGGTTCTGGGGTCTGCTTTTTGCCATCCCCCTGGCGACTTTGGTGCAGGCCCTGCTTCGTGCATGGGCCAAAAGGTCAAAAGATCTTTCCTCATACAAGGACGCAAAGGACGCAAAGGAAAACAAAGAAGACTAAGAAAGGAGCCAACTGCTCAAGGCGACATATCAGCACGGATAATATAGAGTTTTCATCTCTGCGTTTTTTTCGGTGGGGCTATTTTCCCCCGCAATCTCTAAATGCCGGTTAAGTTGTGACCCCCTTCCTTCGATAAAAGGATATGAGGTATATTCATAAAAGGAGCGGTCCATGAAGATATTGGTTGCAGATGATGACAGGGTGATGTGCGAGTATCTTGAGAATATCATCTCAAGGACGGGTCATGAGGTTTTAAAGGCCGAAGACGGAGAAGAAGCATGGCGTATCATCGAGTCGGAACATCCGCAGATGGCCATAGTCGACTGGATGATGCCAAATGTCGACGGCATCGAGCTGGTCCGGCGGATACGTTCCAGCGATGAGACCTCTTCCATATATACTATCCTTCTCACATCAATGGGTACGCAGAAGGACAGGATGAATGGCTATGAGGCCGGTGTGGATGACTATATCGTCAAACCCTTTGATTCTCCGGAACTTTTTGCGCGTATACATATAGGGGAGAGGATCGTGGCCCTCCAGATGGATCTTGAAAAGAGGATCAGACGTGTCAATGAGAGTGAAGAAAACCTGGAACAGGCAAACCTCGAGCTTCTCCAGGCCTATGCGGAATTAAAGTCCACCCAGGGCCAGATGGTCCATTCCGAAAAAATGGCCTCCATTGGCCAGCTTGCAGCGGGCATTGCCCATGAGATAAACAATCCGGTTGGATTTATTGCGAGCAATTTGACAACCCTTGATAAGTATATCATGCGTTTTTGTGAGTTCATAAACCTGCTTTCCGGGACACAAAGGGCAGAGACAAAGGAAGAGACCGGTGAGCGTAGAAAGAAACTCAAGATCGATTATATCATGGAGGACGCCAGAGACCTTATCCAGGAGTCCCTGGATGGTTCGGACAGGGTCAAGAGGATCGTCCAGAATCTCAAGAGCTTTTCAAGGGTGGATCAGGATGAATATAAGCACGCAGACATCAATGAGTGTATCGACACAACCGTCAATATTGTATGGAATGAACTCAAATACAAGATAAAGCTTGAAAAGGTGTATGCGGATCTGCCGCTTGTAAAATGCTATCCCAGAGAACTGGGTCAGGTATTCATGAATCTCCTGATGAACGCATCCCAGGCCATTGAGGAAAAAGGGACTATATATATTAAGACATGGCAGGCAGATGATGCGATTATGATCTCCATTGAAGACACCGGTTCCGGTATACCAAAAGATAAACTGGACAGGATATTTGATCCTTTTTTTACCACCAAGGAGGTCGGGAAAGGCACGGGCCTTGGTCTGAGCATAAGCTATGATATAATCAAAAAACACGATGGAGAGATCACTGTAAAGAGCACACAGGGAAAGGGCACCACCTTTTTTATACATATCCCCATGAAAGAACCAATGTTTTAGAAAACGGATAACTACTCTGTTTGTCGGATTTACGGTTGGCTGGTTTGCGTTTTTTATATAAACTCGTTTGTTGCCGTTTACCGACAGGGTTTTTGTGAATGCCTTGATATTTCATCAGGGCATCCCTATATGGGTAACACATGCATATCAAGTGCAGTATAGATCATACTTAATAGTAGTAATAATGCCATAGAAAGGATGAAAACATGAAAAAAATTGCACATTTTATTGTACAGTATCCCCGTGCCATAGTTGCCCTTGCCCTTGTTCTTGCTGTGTTCGCAGGTATCCAGACGATCAGGACGCCCATGAACTACGATATTTTTTCCTACCTGCCGGATGATGTGGAATCGGTCAAAGGACAGCTTATCATGACAGAGGAATTCAATGCAGCTGACACGGCCTTTGCCATGATCGAGGGGGATAAGATTGCGCATGTGCGTAAGGTCAAGGCCGATCTTGAGGCGATTGACGGGGTGGACCACGTGGAATGGATCACTGACATGGTGGATCCATCCATACCGCACAGCTTCATCCCGGAGGAGATCCTGAGTCTGTACAAAAAGGGAGGAAAGAGTCTTCTATACATATTCTTTTCCGATCAGGCCGCATCTGACCAGACCATCGAAGCGACAGGGGAGATAGAGACCTATTTAAAAGGTGCCCCGTTTACGGGTATGCCCGCCTTTGTCTATGAACTCAAGCAGCTGGTGGAGTCACAGAGAAATAAATCCGTGATTGCCGCAGTGGTCCTGTCCGCCCTGGTAACCGCCATTGCAACAGGATCATTCATAATCCCAATCCTGATTCTCTCCTCCATAGGCGTGGGCATTGTCTATAATATGGGCACCAATTCTCTATTGGGGGGCATATCATATATAACAGGTGCAGTGGCAGCGGTTATACAGCTGGGCGTCACCTTTGATTTTTCTATCTTTCTTCTGCATCGATACCGGGAGGAGCTGCACTGTCTGGATGATGAGGTCCAGGCAATGGAAAACGCCATCCATCTGACCTTCAGTTCCATCATGCCCTCTGCCCTTACTACTATGGCGGGGTTTCTCGCCCTTTCTCTGATGAGGGTACGGATCGGGCTGGACATGGGGGTTGTGATGTCAAAGGGTGTATTTATCGGGTTTTTGACCACACTTATCGTATTGCCGGCCTTGGTCCTTGTCCTGAAAAAAAGGATCAATCTGCGTGCCATGCATGAGTCAAAGGCCAGGTATGACCGGTTTTCAGGCTGGCTTGTGGATCATTCCATGGTCCTTTCCATCATCTTTGTACTGGTCTTTATACCTGCGATCTACGGTAAATATCATACAGGGCTTTCCTACGATATACAGAAGATGCTGCCCCAGGGTCTGCATGCCATAGAATCCATTGAGCAGATTGAAAGCACTATGGGCTCGGTTGAGATGATAGACATCCTTTTTGATGAAAATACCGCTGCATCCAGGCGCAAGGCGGCCCTGGATCAGGTGGAAGGACTTCCAGGCGTAATCCGGGTGATCTCTATGACCAAGGTGGTGGATCCCTCCATCCCAAAGACCTTTATCCCCGGTTTTCTCACTGACCGTTTTGTACACGGGGGGTGGATGCATGCGGTTGTGCGCATTTCCGTCAAACCAGGGACCGATGAGGGTAACCAGCTGGTTACCTCTATAAGGGATATCATCAGGGACAGCGGGATTGAAGGTTATTGTGTTGCAGGGCTTACCCCCATGTCCAAGGATCTCTTTGATATATCCCAGGCAGACATAATACATGTCAATATGGCATCCCTGATCGCGATCCTGGCCATTGTCACGATCGTGTTTATGTCAGTCTCCATACCCGTGATACTCGTGGCAGCCATACAGCTGGCCATCTTTATCAACCTGGCCATACCCTTTTATATGTCATCCACCATCCCCTACATCACCTTTACCTCGATCTCGGCCATACAGCTGGGCTCCACGGTTGATTATGCCATCCTTTTGATGTCCCGCTACAAACATGAAAGGCAAGGCCTTAACCCCCGTGATGCCATGATAAAGGCCCTTTCGGGCAGTATCCCGGCCATACTTATTGCAGGGTTCAGTCTTTTTGCCGCCACCATAGGGGTGGTCTTTATAAGCGATGTGGATACATTGAAGTCCCTTTCCCTGATGATTGCCAGGGGCGCATTGATCTCCATGACTGTGATTATATGTCTGCTCCCCTCGATCATCGTTGTTTCTGACCGTATCATCCGGGCCACGAGTCTTGGATGGAAAAAATATAGTATATAGGAGATGTCAATGAAACGAATATCAATGGTATTGTGTATCCTGTTTTGCATGTTTTCCAGCGGATATGCCCAGACCACACAGAGAAATGAAACGGTTTATGTAAACCTGGACGGCCATGGAAAGGTAGAGCAGACCCAGGTGGTAACGTGGCTCCATACAGACGGAAACGCCCCCAATGCGGACAGGGCCAGACTCGAAAACATCGAGGCGGTTACACTCGAGGCCAATCCGGTTATAGACGGCAACAATATCCAGTTTAATTCAGGGGTCAGGGATATCTTTTACCGAGGAACTACAAGTGCAGAACTCCCTGTATCCGTGGAGATCAAGTATCTTTTGAATGGACAGGTGATTCCCTATGACGCACTTGAAGGCAAGAGCGGGGACTTTGAGATACAGGTACATATCATCAATACCACCAGGGTGATGTCTGATTGTACATACCGACAGGTAGGTACGGATAGTGTAAAGACGGTCCGTGAAGAGCTCTATGTACCCTTTATTGTCCGGGTGGATACGGATTTTGATATAGAGATGTTCCAGGATGTACGGGCGCCGGAGGCATCCTTTGTTGTGTTGGGAAGGACCATGAAGATGAACTGGATTGTCTTTCCTGCGCCGGAAGAAACATTTGTGATCAGGGCAAAGGTAAAGGACCTGCATATGCCCGGGTTTATCTTTACAGCAGTACCGCGCATGCTTCCTTTACCCGATATAGATATCAAGTCAAATCTCGATAAGGTCTATGACGGGGTTGATGAGGTGGGCGGTTATCTTGTAAGTCTGCAGGAGGGGGCGCAGAAGATCCATAATGGTGAGACGCAGATGATTGGCGCCCTGGATAAGGTCAGGGATGGAACTGACCTGCTGATACGTGCATCCGACGCGCAGATGGAGATCATAGACGGTGCAAAAAAGATCAATCAGGGCATGCAGGACAAACTCGCTCTACCTGTGATAGGGGCCATGGCAAAAAAACCCCTTTACTACCTCGAGATCCAGGCGCAGCTCCTTGACCTGGCCGCAAAGGGCGGGGCGTTTTCCCCTGAGATCCTGGAGTTTCTCTCAGAACAGGGGAAGGCGGCACCCGAGGTAACAGAATTTCCCGGTATAGAGGTAACAAAAGAGGGTATCTCAAGGCTGAACAATGGCGCAAAAGAGATGATCGATGGGGCAAATAAACTACAGTCCGGGTCCATGGAACTCGCGACCTCACTGGAAAGGGTAAAAAAAGAAGGCACGGACCAAATCAAGAACGGCATCACGGACGGGACAGACCCACTGATGAAAAAGATTGCCATGATCGAAGAGGCCAAAAAACTGGCAGAGGGATATAATTATTTTGCCGGGATTTTGTCCAAGACAAAAAGCTCAGTGGAGTTTGTCATGAAGACCCCTTAAAAGGGGTCTTCATGTGCCCGGGCGGATCGCATTTTGCCTGGGCAGGAGACTGGAGACAGGAGAACGGAAGACAGGAGGCCGGAGACTGGAGACCGGAAATGCCTCACCGTCACCCCCGCTTTCGCCTGTCTGCGTGTCTGCCTGTGCGTTGCACGCAGACAGGCGGGGAGGCTTAGAGTCCTTCCCGACCCCTGTCTGTGGTGGTGTTCCTGTTTTTTCCATATAAAGATATGCCACCTTCCTGACGATATAGGCTGGTATGGGCGATGAAATCTCAATCCTCTGCGTGGATGATGAAGAAAATGTCCTCAAGTCATTGAAACGAATCTTTATGGATGAGGAGGACTATACCATATTCACCGCCATCTGTGGGCAGGATGGTCTCGATATCCTGGAGGAAACCCCTGATATCCAGATCATTGTAGCGGATTACCGCATGCCCGGGATGAACGGGGTTGAATTTTTGCAGAAGGTCTATGAAAAATGGCCGGATACCATACGGATCGTTTTATCCGGGTATGCGGATACTGCCTCCATAGTAGACGCGATAAACAAAGGGCATATCTATAAATTTATTCCCAAGCCATGGAACGATGATGAGCTCATGGTAACCATATCCAATGCCATAGATCGCTATCTCCTTTATG
>JAYEKR010000158.1:0-14137 GCA_034661115.1 Thermodesulfobacteriota bacterium
GGAGGTTTATTCGGCGGATCGAAAAGCCCGGTCGAGATCAATCTCTATGGTGCGGACCTTGAGGAACTGGATCGCCTGAGCAACGAGATCATTGAAAAAATAAAGGGGGTAGAGGGGCTCAAGGATATTGAAAAATCTCTGAAAAAAACCAAGCCTGAGCTGCATATCGTGGTTGACCGGCAAAAGGCCTCGCGCATGGGATTGAGTGTGTATCAGATTGCAGCCACCGTGGAAACCGCCATGCTCGGCAAGGTGGTAAGCCGTTATCATGAGACAGGGGATGAATACGACATACGTCTGCGTTTTCAAAAAGACTATCGCCAGAACATAGAAGACATCACCAATATCAAGATCCAGTCTCCACTGGGATTTGCCCTGCCCCTGTCCCAGGTGGCCAGTTTCACAAAGGCATATGGCCCCATTACCATTACAAGAAAGGATCAGGACCGGGTAGTAACCATTACCGGGACCGATTTCGGGCGGAACCTGGGTGATATTGTTAAGGATGTAGAAAATGCTATATCGTCTATTACCCTGAAGGATGGATATTTTTATGATATAGGCGGTGGATATGAGGACATGCAAAGCTCTTTTACAGAACTTTCAAAGGCCCTGATCGTGGCTATCATCTTGATATACATGGTGATGGCCGCCCAGTTTGAGTCCTTTTCCCAGCCCTTTATCGTCATGTTCACCCTCCCCCTGGCCTATATCGGGGTTATCATCGGACTGGGGGTTACCGGCAAGACCCTGTCCGTGCCTGCGTTTATGGGGCTTATCATCCTGATGGGTATTGTGGTCAATAATGGAATCGTTATGATTGATTATATCAACCAGCTCAGACAAAAGGGCATGAAGAAGACAAAGGCCATCATAACAGGGGCCGGGGTACGATTGAGGCCCATCCTCATCACCTCCATAACCACCATAGCAGGGATGCTTCCCATGGCCTTTTCCACGGCCGAGGGCTCTGAGATGAGAACACCCATGGCGGTTGCCGTGTCCTCGGGTCTGCTTTTTGGCATGCTTTTGACACTGTTTGTCGTCCCCGCAGTATATTCTGTCGTGGATACCATCTCCAAAAAGGCACGCTCAAGGATCAATAAAATCGTCATCGGGGAGGAAGAATAATCGTAACCATTCACGGAACGTTGAAATTGGAAGTTTGGCCTTTATCCTTTTGTACTGTTGACGAACGCATTCAATTTCTCCCCAATTTCTAATTTCTAATTTCCAATTTCAAGCCGTGAACGGCTACACATAATCCAGTCTCCATCTTAGTGCAAATCGCGGGCATTGAGGTAGACGAACCTTTGTGTTAATCCCTCCCCATGGACACAAAAGAGATCATAACAAAAGAAATTTTCACCATAGAGTCCCTGCCGCCAGAACAGAGGGCGAGGTCTATTATCGCGTCACCATACACAGGACAGATCATGGCAAATATGCCTGTTCAGGATATCCACCTCATCCTCAAGGAGTCATGGGAAGATGATGCATCCATCCTCTTAAACTATGTATCTGAAAAACAATTTCCCTCTCTGGTAGACCTGGACTGTTGGAGAGCCGAGACCCTTTCAATCCCGAATTTCCTTAACTGGATGGAAACACTGCTCACCGCATCGGAGCAATCCTATGTCCGGGCCATGGAAAGCCTGGACATAGAGATTGTCATGATCCTTTTTCAGGATCACATGGAGGTCACCCCTGCCGTGCAGAGTGATGACAATATCCCGGACCTGATGGATGCAGGGTTTGAATCACTGGACTCCATGTTTTTTTTCCGATTTTTAAGGGATGACGAAGAAAATCGCATCCTCCGTGAATGCCTCAAAACCATCTTTTCCTCCCTGCCTTCCCTGTATTTTGACCTTATGTCCAGTATGGGGTGGGAAACCAGGGCATCTCTGGAGGAAACAGCCTATGAAAGACGCGTGTCACGTCTCATGGAACTCGGGTTTGTACCCAGGGAAACGGCCCTGGGTATCTACCATCTCCAATCACCAGAAAGAATTCTCTCAAAAAGAAAGGACCATCGGCTTATGCCAGTGTCCATCTCTGGTGAATACAGGCTACCCGGCATATACAAAGAGGGATTGGACGGCCCGGCAGACCTGATAGATCAGGCCATTGAGCACAGTGATGACGAAAGGATAACTACCTTCGGTTTTGAGATGGTCTATCTGGTTAACAAGGTCATCATGGCAGATTTCATGCCTGTAAATGACAGCACGGAAATAAAAAGGTGCGTTGGGAAAACACGGCGCATGGTATGCCTCGGGCTTGAGATAGCCACCAGACAAAAAGGGCTGGATGCCAAAGACATCCTGAACGAAATGAACGCAGAAGCCCTTTTCAGCCTTGCCTATAATATGATAGTCCGACAACAGAAACGACTCAAGTCCGTGCTGAAATACAGACAGATGGATATGATTCCCCTGAGTGACCGCAACCGGGTCGAAGGGCTCATGAAAAAGAGGCCCATGTATGGGGACAGGCCATTTGAAGGCATGGATGACTTGAAAACAATAACCTCCATGGTAGGACGTATCACGGCCATGGCAGACATAATGGCATGCCTTGACTGGGAAGACCAGGCAGACAACATGGAAAAAACCAATGCCAAAAACAAGGATGCCCTGGATATGGAGAATATCATCCTGACCTCCCTGGCATCCAATGTCACGGGCAAAGGCCTTGTATTCAGCCCCCTTGATCCGGACCAGCTGCGCAGTTTTCTTGATACAACGACTCAACTGGATCACGCTGGCACCAGGAAACTAATGCCATCGTTCGGCCCGGACATGGCCACCCTCCTGGCATCTGTGAATACAGGCCTCAGCAGGGAAACCTGCCATGATCTCAGTGAGGCACTTGTAAAGAGACTTGACCTTGAGATATCCGGCCTGGAGGATACAAGCCAGATCGACCCAAGGTTTATAACCTGCCTGATAGTGAAACTGAGGGACTAGCTACGGGTTTATATGAAAAAGACTTAGAACACCACCACAGTCATTCCCGTTTCCCTCCCGTCATTCCCGTTTCCCTCCCGTCATTCCCGTTTCCCTCCCGTCATTCCCGCGAAGGCGGGAATCCAGTGTTCCAGGTAATTCACGTTTCTGGACCCCCGCCTTCGCGGGGGTGACGGTTATCCTTGTGATATTATATAGGAGTCTAACTCCGCGTTCTCTGCTCCTCAGCGGTGAGGCCTTTTTCATCCTTGGTTGTGTGAGCACCGCTCATGCGGGTTTATGAAAAAAAAGGCAAAAGGGGCAGCCACACAAGCCTGCCCCTTTTCCTGAATCCCTTAGTCCTGGATCTCCTTCAAAAGAATCCTGGAGAAATTCAATACACACTTATTGTCTAGGACCGACACCGTGCTTATCTTTGGATCACGTTTGAGCAGGTTCAGGAGTATTTTTTCTGCCTCTTTTTCATGCCCCTCGTAGGCAAGCAGGTCCGCCTTGCCAAACGTGCCATAAAACTTGTCAGGATAAACCATTTCTAGCAGATCAAACCCGTTATAGATATATTCCATGGATATGCCGGCCATGGCCATACCCTTTTCGCAGACCCATCCCCCGTTCCTGATCAATGTAGAGGCAGCAAGAACAGGTCCGAAACAATTGTAAAGGACATTCTCCCTCTTGGCAAAAAGCAGGTGCTTCACCATGGGCTTCAGGTACCTTGCCTTTGTAAAGAGGCTCTTAAACTGTATGGACCGTCCCAGGCAAAGCTCGTACCAGTAGTTCACAGGAACACTGTGGGGTATGATATCAAGGGCCTTTTCCCCGTAGCTGATCCCCTTTTGATAATAGGGCATGGCCGTTGTATCATGTTCACCGATCGAGGTGTAATAGGCGCCGACAGCATAATTGATCCTGCAGACCCATGCCTGCGCATTGCCGTCTTCAGGATGCGCGTCTGCGATTGACTGGAAGGCGTTTCCTGCGGCAATCGCCTTTTTTATATCCATCCTTTCGCCCCATAGTTTGATTGCCTGATCCCATTGTTTGCTATATTCCAGATCAGGGAGCATCCTTCCTGTTGGAAGGGGAGTCATCTCATCAAACCATTGTCTGTAATGTTCAAGTATATATTGTTTCCCCCCCTGATTCGGCAAAACAGAAATAAGGATCTTGAACGCCTTGACGTTTGAAGGGTCTATTTCGTGGGCCTTTACACAATATTCCTCGCAATCAGAAAACTCTTCATCAAGAAAACTGAGCCTTGCCAGCCAGAGATATGGCTCCACCTTGTTTGGATGCCTTTTGCTGATCCCCTGGACAATATCAGCGAGTTTATCCAGGTTTTCATGTTCCCAGCGCTGTGCCCACCCTTTCTCGAATTCCTTCCATGCGGGATCATAGCTGGGTATATCAGGGTTGACATCCCATGCCTCTTCATAATTAATGGATGCCGAAAAAACCATTACTGGTACAAAAACCAGCAGCAACACACCAAGACTACACACCTTTTTTTTCATCATACAAAACCCCTCCTTAAGTTGATGTAATAATTCCGAGATTCAAAAAAAAACAACAGGTGGTTAATCCCTTCGACCTGAACCTTGATCAATCACCATTTTCTGCTTCCACGCTCGGAAAACCTGCAACCTGGACAATCAGGCCCCCTGCAATTATAAATACTTTGCCTATAACAGGACACAAACAGATTTTCCTGCCCCTGCCCTGTGGGAATATCCATGTACAGCATATTAAAAAATATCAGTAACCGTTCTATGAACAGTTACAAAAGAACATTTGTATCCATTTCCGGTTTCTTTATTTCTTAACCCTGTCCTGGACCTTTTCATGGACGTCTTCAGCTGCATTTTTGATGTCTCCGTTCACAATGGCAATGTCTTCCTTTGCTGCATCAACCCTGTCCTGGACCTTTTCATGGACGTCTTCAGCTGCATTTTTGATGTCTCCGTTCACAATGGCAATGTCTTCCTTTGCTGCATTATCTACCTTGTTAATATCCCCCTTGATTTCTGAAGTCACACCCTGTGCAGTATTGTCATCCAATGCCATTGCCAGGGGTGCGGTCAAGATCAGCAGCCCTGCTGCCAGTATTCCGATAACCATCTCTTTTTTCATCATTGTTTCTCCTTTTTTTGTTGCGTCAGGCCCTTTCTGCAACCTGCGCTTCCCTTCTGTAGGGTCACAACAAAGAAAGTCAAGAGGGTGGCGATTATCTCTAATTATAGACAAATTTGATTTTACCTGCACACGTTGTAAAAATCAACCCCCGGAAAACCCCCTTTTATTGTATCTTCTGTTTTATGAATCGTCCCTGTCCAGTTTGCGATACAATGTCCTGGTGGAAACGCCAAGGAGTCTGGACGCAAGGGCCTTGTCACCCCTGGTATATTTAAGGGTCTGTTCCATGAGGATCTTTTCCACCTCGTCCAGGGGTGTGCCCATATGGATGGTGACCGATCCCATGGAATATTCTGTGTTGGACAGTTCAAAAGGCAGGTCGTCCTTGTCTATAACCGCATTTTTATCCATGACAACGCTTCTTTCGATAATGTTTTCGAGTTCCCGGACATTACCAGGCCAGTCATGATTGAGAAGGATCCCCATGGCGCCTGATTCTATGCCGTCAATAGGCTTTGAGTTCTTCTTTGCGTACCGTGCGATAAAATGTTGGACCAAAGAGGGAATGTCCTCTTTTCTCTCCTTCAAATCAGGCAGATTAATGTTAATGACATTAAGCCTCCAGTACAGGTCCTCTCTGAATGTCCCTTTTTGTACCATACCGGAAAGATCCCGGTTTGTCGCTGCAATGATGCGGGTATCAACCGATATGCCCTCATTGCTCCCAAGGTGTTCAAAGGTTCCCTCCTGTAGAATCCTGAGCAGTTTGACCTGGACCGCTGCCGGGACATCCCCTATCTCATCAAGAAAGATCGTGCCCTGGTCTGCCGCCTCAAAACGACCTTGCCTTTTCGATGATGCCCCGGTAAAGGCCCCTTTTTCATAGCCGAAAAGCTCTGACTCTATAAGGGTTTCCGGTATAGCGGCGCAGTTTACCTTTATCATGGGCCTCTCTGCCCTGGGGGAAAGGCGGTGAATCATGTCGGCAATCACCTCTTTGCCACTTCCTGTTTTCCCAAGGATCAATACCGTTGCCTGGCTTGGAGCGACCTGGCGGACAAGGTCCACAACCTCTTTCATCCTTGGGCTGGAGGTCTCCACAAGGGGCCCTTCCCTGGTACCCCTTGTCTGGTCTCCGGGCTGGTCCATAGACAGGGTCTGCCTTTCGATTGCCTTGTGTACTGCCCCCAGTATGTCCGCCTTTTTAAAGGGTTTTGTAAGATAATCACAGGCCCCTTCCTTCAGGGAGTCCACCGCGGTTTCCACGGCAGCGTACCCAGTGATCATGATCACCTCGGTATGTGGAGATACGGATTTGCTTACCTTGAGGAGTTCCATCCCGTCCATGCCAGCCATGCGGATATCCGTAACAATCAGATCAATCCCTCCCTTACGAACAAGCCTGAAGGCATCGTCTCCATTGGTGGCAGTAAGGACATCAAAGCCCTCTTTAGTGAATATCTTTTCGAGCGAAAGCCGTATACCCTGTTCATCGTCCACAACAAGGATCTTTTTTCTCATGGCTTGAATGGGTCCTTCTCTAAAAGGGAAAGGGAGACATCTTTTTTTGGCCCATCTATACATATCTTTCTAAAGATCACACGACCACCCGATCCATGTGCATAGACCATGTATTGTCCCTTTTCTACATTATCCATATGGCAATGATTATCCTTGTCCACCTTTGCCGTATAACGCACAGAGGCCCTTTGAAGTGCGGAGGCCGCGTCCATGAAGGAGTGAAAAACCTTGTTGTATTCCATCTCATACGCCTTTTTCTGGTCCGCGTAGACCTGGTCGGCCTGCGTTTTTGCCTGTTGTGCTGCTTCAATGTCTTTTTCGAGCACGGCCAGGTCAGAGGCAAAGGCCTTTTCAGCATCCATGGCAGAGACCTGCCCCTTATAACCGGTCTTGTCAAGAAAAGAGAGGCCTGTAATATCCAGGGTCAATTGTCTATGTGCATCCTGTTCCAAATATCTCAGCTGATCCTTTGTTAGTTCTCCGACAAAAAAAGAAAATTGTGCAGGTTGGAATCCCTCATTTGATATCTTATGCCCGGGACAAAGCCCGAATTTAAGTGTCCTGGGATCAATCAATTCAAAAACCAGATCGGAGCTGGTAGGTAGTAATATATCACCTATCACTGGCCGGTAGGCAATCTCCCCGATAATACGGTCAGACATGTTTTTGATGGTACAAAAAAAAGAAAATTCGCCCAGTATCGATGATTCCGGAGAAACTTGTACCTGGAACGAATGGACCTGTATCTCGATCTGCGAGATGTATCTGGTCTTGATTGAATGAATGCCGTTTTCCCATACCCTGGTCGCCTCTTCAAGCCCTGCCTGCGTTGTCTGCACTTTTGTCTTGAGTTTGTGGATCTGAAACCGGTCATCGAGTACCTTTGCCTTTTTATCAAAGACATCATGGAGGTGATCCAGGATGGCCGGGGTCCCAGCAGAGAGAAGCATTACCCCGGATACACCTCCAGGCATTTCAAGATCAAGCTCTGCCGCCTGTATGGCAAAGCTTGTCGCCATAAAAAAGAATAAAACGCCCGTCAAAAACCTCATTTATCTATCCCCTTTGTTTTCGTATGGAACGGAAAAAATAAAGGTTGACCCCTTATTCTTTTCGCTTTCCACATCCACCCATCCATTGTGTGCATTGGCAATGTACTGCACCAAAGAAAGTCCAAGCCCTGTTCCATTATCCTTTGTCGTAAAATATGGATCAAAAATCCTTCGTTTTGTATCTGCAGACATACCAAACCCTGTATCTTTTACCTGCAGCAAAAAATCGTTCCTGACGCACATCAGGGCAATATCCATCCGCCCCCCCGAAGGCATTGCATCCGAGGCATTCCGAATAAGATTTAACAAGACCTGCCGAAATTGTCCACGATCGATCTTAATCTTTACGTCATGATCATACTTCTTGATCTCTATCTCGATATTGTTTTTTTTCAGCTCCGGTTTGAGCATGGCAACACTGGCTGTCACCTCGACAAAGGGATCCAGTAATTGTTTCCTGGGATGGGGGAGCCGCGCATAGGCCAGATACTCGTCTGTAATCTGCGACAAGCGGTCAATCTCACCCTGAATGGTCTTGATAAAATCAAACGCCTCCGGGCTGGTCTTGGTATCCTGCAACTCATCATCCAAAAGCTCTGACTGTAGAAGGATCGATGCCAGGGGATTCCTTATCTCATGCGCCACATGGGCGGACATCTGACCTACTGCCGCAAGTTTATCCGCCTGCAAAAGTTTTTCTGTAAGGGTCTTTTCTTCTGTGATATCCATTGCATACTGCACCACTGAATCGACCTTTCCCTCTGCATCCAGCAGGGGTATGGCGCTTATCTCAAAAAAATAGGGTTTGTCCCCGATCTCAACCCTGCGGCTGTTTTCGGTGACAACCTTTGTCTCTGTGAAACATCTTTCAATGATGTCCGAGTGGCAGATCCGCGCATTTTTACTGAAATCCGCATCACAATGCCTTCCAAGGATGTCCTGGCGACGCATACCATAGAGATCGCAGTATCTCTGGTTGACATCGGAGATGGTAAAGGCGGAATCAATCATGGCCAGGTAATGGGGTACCCCGTTAAAGATGGTCTCCAGCCGTTTGTGCGCCAGGAGTACCCTTTCCGCCCATTTATTCCTTTCATATACCACCACCCGGGCCCGGTTGATCCTCAACATGGTCAACAATGCGATAAGCACAAACCCTATGCTGACCGACCCCAGGACCATGGTGTTCTTAAAGGTGCCGGACATGAGATGGACGAGCTCGCTGTAAGGGGAGGTAACCACGGTTATCCATCTGCGGTTAAGAAAATGCACAGAGGAAAATGCCAGGAATTTATGTGTTGGCTCCTTTGACGGAAAATGAGGAAAGACAAATTCATACATTCCATCATTTTTGAATTCCATGCCGTGCCATATATCCTCAACCCCGGATATCATTGCCTTGTTTTTTTGCAAATCCAAAATGATATCGTTTAGGTTCATCCCCAGCATATGTGGATCCGGGTGATAGAGCATCGTGCCGGCCTCATCCATAAGCCAGGCATATCCGTTTCTTGAGGGTTGCATGGGTGCCACATAATGGGCGGTTATATTTGCAATATCGATAACGCAGCCCAGAACCCCCTTAAACGATCCATCATCGGTCTCGAGGGGATATGCAATCACAAAGGTCTCGAATCGGTTTGGCTCATCATCGTAATCCTTTCCCCCTATCCCGATAATGCCGGAGACAAAGGGGACCCTCATCTCTTTTGCCACCCGGAAATAGGTTCGGAAACCAAAACCCTTGCCATCTATATCAGGAAGGATCTTTTCAGGATAATGAAAACGCATTATCCCTGTGCTATCCTCCCAGAAAACGAATTTCACCTTGTCCTTCAGGGAACTGTATGCATTAACAAGGGCTTCCTCAATGGCAGAGGCATCCCCTCCGGTCATGCATGTAATACGGGATGTAATGTTGAGGATATTCGATATGTCGCCCATGTGCTGTTCAATGCCCATGGCGGTCTGTTGCGCAAGGAGCATCTGCTCTTTGTTGAACTGCCCGGCCATCTCCCGTTCAACACCATGATAGGAATACATGGCAAAAAAGACCACAAAACCCAGGACCATAAAGGACCCTGTCCAGATAACAATGTCCCAGTTTATCTTACTGAAGGGTATCTTCATATAAACCCGCATGAGCGGTGCGCTCACAACCAAGGACGGGAAAAAAAGGCCTCACCGCTGAGAAGCAGAGGACGCGGAGTTAGATCCCTATATAATATCACAAGGATAACCGTCGCCTTCGCCTGTCTGCGTGCAATGCACTTCGCAGGCGGGAATAACGGTAGGGGAACGGGAATGACTGTGGTAGTGTTCCTGTCTTTTTCATATAAGCCTACTCCATGTATGTGTCCTGGTCTATTGTATCCGGCAGCCTGCCAAAAAGGGTTTTTATCTCCTGCGGCCCAAGGGCAAACAATGGGCTGATCTCCACACTGCATCCAGGTGCCACATCAATGCCTGCATCCAGGAGCCATCGACGATGTTCCCTGCACTGCATCTCGATTGCACTCTCAAGGGAGTCCTCGCCCAAAGGATTCTTAACAGGGGCAAATTCCTCCTCTCTTAGTGTTTCAAGTGTCACCGAGGCAGAGGCAAGAGGCAATGCATCGAAGATAAAGGTCTCGAATTTGATCCCCTCAAGCTCTATGGTCCTGCCTTTGTCATCCACAGAGGGGATCTGTTTTGTCGCCCTGTGATAGGGCAGAGACAAACCGTGTGCGGTAATTTTTTCAATGAAATCCCTTCGTATGCAATGAATGGCAATGGATCCTGCCCAGTAAAGCATGTCCCCTTCCGCGTTTTTTGCATATCTCATGGCGTCATCCATATCGCTGTATTCTATTACACGGATCTTCTGGTCCACCCGGGCAATGACGCCCACCTTTTCGGTTGCCTCTCTTTTTCTGACAACCTTTGACGACATCTGCGCCCCTTGCGCATGATGAAGGCCGAGGAACAAAGGATCACACACACGGACAAGGGGATTGTCCACCTGAAAATAAAAGATCTCTTCAATGCCTCTTTGTTTCATGATATCGAGGCAACCCGATTTTTTGAGTGCAGAAAAGGTGCCGCCATGACCATCGGGATTCATGAAAAGCCCTTTTTCACGATTCGCAATAAATTTTCCCTGACTGGTTACAGAAGGAAGCATGCCCTGAACAAAAAAGAATACATCCTCTTTTGAAAGGCCGAAATACCTGTTTTCTTCAAAAAATTGTCTGGTCTGGGCATCGTTGACCCTGGAGGTCATGATAAACAGGGGAATCACCCCCCTGTTTTGTCTTTGTAATGCGAGAATCTTTTCCGCATGCAGCTGGAAAAGGCTTTTACCACGGATCGGGCTGACCTTTACCGCGCCCTTGGGTCCTTTGATTCCCAGCCTTGATCCCTGTCCTCCGGCCACAATAAGGGCAGCCACCCTGCCGGATGCAAGCAGTTTAGTACCCTGGACCACATACTCTGAAGCCCCTGGGGTTGACGCAAAGGATGCAGGCACCACCTGGGCGGGCTTGATCTTTCCCCCTGGAGGGGCAAAGACCCCATCTCCCTTTAAGAGCCGCTGTATGAGACAAAGGTCAATCTCCTCAAGATCACGCTCCACACGCTTTGATAAAAGGATATTATTCTTTATCAGTCTTGCGATATGAGACTGTCCGTCTTTTTTTAGCCTCTCTTCTGGCATCCATTATCCCCCTTATCCTTTTTTCAAAGCCTGAATCACCCGGCGTGTACAATGATACACCTAAAATGCCCTCAGGCATATACCCCATATCAAGGGCGCCGGAAGGATCATCGTGTGCATATATATAGCCCTTTCCATAACCAAAAGCCTTCATGAGCCGGGTGGATGCATTGCGAAGGTTCATGGGGACCCCGGGTGTGCCGGTCTTTTTTATAAGCGCCTTTGTCTTTTTTTCGCTCAGGTAGAGCGCATTGCTCTTCGGGGCGCAGGCCAGGTAGACAGCGGCCTGGTACAGGCAGAGGTCCCCCTCGGGGGAGCCAAGCAGACGAAAAGCCTCATGGGCATTTGTTACGACCCCCAGGGCATGCGGCTCCGCCATACCTATATCCTCGGACGCAATGCGTGCCATCCTCCGGATAATATAGATCCGATCCTCTCCCGCCTCCATCATGCGTCCAAGCCAGTAAACGCTTGCATCCACATCCCCTGCCCTAATGGCCTTCTGAAATGCGGAGATGAGATTATAGTGCATCTCTCCGGAGCGGTCATGATACAGGGGTCGGTCGAGCGTTTTTTCCAGATCGCACAGAGATATTATATCCTTTTTTGTGTTCATTATCGCATATTCCAGCATATTGAGGGCCGCGCGCGCATCACCCCTGGCAGCCCCTGCAATGGCCTGGATGCCCTCGTCAGAAACCTTTCTCTCAAGGCGTACAAGGGCATCATCCTGTTCAAGGGCATGATAAAGAATCGTCTGTATTTCCTTGTTTTCAAGGGGCTCCAGCCGGACAATTTGCAGCCGGGACAATAGGGGAGATGTGATGGAAAAGGACGGATTTTCGGTTGTTGCTCCAATGAGGATAATGGCCCCGCTTTCGACATAGGGCAACAGCGCGTCCTGCTGCACCCTTGTAAACCGATGGATCTCATCGATAAAGGCAATGGGGGGCATGGAGAGATCCGTGGCATGGGCAGCCAGCCCCCGTATCTCTTTGATCCCGTTTGCAACCGCGCTCAATGCATAGTATGTATCCGGAAAGGCCGCGGAGATGATCCCCGCAATACTGGTCTTACCGGACCCGGGAGGTCCCCAGAGCATAAGAGAACGTCTCTGCCCGTGGATAAACTCCCGGACAATGGTCATGGCCTTTTCCTGTCCGACAAAATCTTCTGTCTTTTTTGGCCTCAGCCTGTGCGCAAGAGGGATAAAGGATTCTTTCATATCAGTCACCTATAACATAAAATGGTCCCGGATAAAAAAAATTATAAAAAAGGCTTAAGTAATCTTTCCTTGTGACGATAGATAATATCAGGTTCTTCAAGATTCATTCCCCGTAGAACCTCCTCATATTTTGCAGGCCACTATGGCCTGCTTTTTTTTGCCCTTAAGGATCCAGGGCACAAAAGACCGCTCCGCAGGGAATCCAGGGATAGATGGCAAGGGCATTGGGTGGCAGGCTGAAACCGTCTGCGGCCAATTCCATTATTTCCTTTATCGATGAAGGATTAAGCAGAAAGACAATGTCCGCCTGTGAATTGTCGATCATATCAAGGGCCTCATATGCACTGGTTTTATAGGAAATATGCGGTATATTGTCATATACCCCTGACCCCCACAAGGGTTCTATAATATGGGCATGGAGGATTTCCACTGCCTGCCTCTTGTGCTCAGCAGGGTATCTACCTGCCGTATCCAAGGGCTCAAGAAGGTAATAACGATTGATATCCCTGACATAGAGACCGATATGACCGCTTCCACCTCTGCCAAGACAGGAGAGAAACCCTTTTCTCTCGGCACAGGGAATCATATTAAAATACTCCTTCAGTCGATACTCCAGGTCCACAAGCCCAATGCCTGCACTGTCTGATATTACCCGGTGCATAGGGGAAGAGACAAGCCCTTCTTCATCCATATTACACAAAAACATCATGACATAGTCAAAGGCCTGTTGACCATCCCCTGCCCCTGTTGCAATACGCATCTGGTCCCGGTACAGCCGGGCAATCTCATACCCATGCCGACCCCGGGCCATGAGGATCTTTTTGTCCTTCATCATCGTGGAAATATTTCTGATCATGCCCTTATCCCTTATCACCCACATACGTTCAGACCCGGTATCCCATTCAGGGACCTTGAGCCGCGTACGGATCTGTGTCTTAACGGTTTGTGATGGATCCGAGTATATACCGAAGATGCTCCCGGTATTGGCAGCAACTGCCTTTATCTGCCGGAGCCGGTCTGTCTTTGATTTACCATCAGGCCTGGAGCAGGCGAATATGTTGCGTTGATCCCTTTCGTCCATCTGTACGGCCGCAATGATGCCCCCGCGTGTAATGGGCCTAGAGTCGAAAACAAAGGACTGTTCCAGATAGTACAGGGCAGGGACTGCTTCCTGAAGCAGTATCCCCTGGTCTCTCCATTGATAAAAGAGGTCTCTGGAGCGGGCATACGGGTTGCTGGTTCGGGTGTTCCCCCCTGCCGACACCCCCATTTCAAGAAGGCTTGCATTATATGATTTTTCCTGACAAGACCCTGTTCCGGATTCATGCGTGCCCATATCACAGGGCGGGCACAAAACCTCACATGGATCCACCCTTTCCATATTGTATCGTATCCCTTTAAATGCCCTTAGTTTCGGCATAATATATCTCCTTTGTCCTGCTACAACCAAAACATATTACTACATATGTCTCAAAAAATCAAAGGGATTTCCGGCTGCGCTCCTGGGCGGAGGACAAGAAAAAACGTTCTCACCGCAGAG
>JAYEKR010000159.1:0-2932 GCA_034661115.1 Thermodesulfobacteriota bacterium
TCATATTATCACGCATCCCTGTCTTCCTCCAGCCTGAACATCTGCAGATCGTCTTTTTGAACGGTTTTTTCCTGCAGTCTATTGACCCTGTATCTCCTGTTCCAGTATTTCTTTGAATAAAGGATAGTGTTCCTTCCATTTTTTCATAATAAAGGTATGGGGCAGGTCAGAAAAGGTTCCGTGGTATGAAAGATACTCTATATAGGGTCTGCCCCTCAGGTCGGTATCCGGAAGGATGGCATCGTTAACCCCGTCAAATCTCACCGGAGCAACCCCGGTTTTTTCACATAATTCCAGGTTAAAGGCAGGGGTGGCCTTTACCCATTTTTTTTCGATAAACATCTCTGCGTAGCCATGGCAGGTGAAGATATTGGTCCCCATCCATTCGAGGAGGTTGCCATCCAGGAGGTGATTCTGTATATCAGCGAGGCCTAGACGGGCGGGTATGCCTGCGTATCTGGCAAGGCCGACCAGGACACATGCCTTCTGGACGCAGTATCCCTGTTTTTGTTCTATAACTCGGCTCACCCGGTTTGTCTCTCTCTTGTATGCCTCTACCAGGGGGGTGTAGCGGATGGAATCCCGAACCGCATAGAACAACCCCGTGGCAATGTCTTGTTCGGACATGCCTTTTTGTATGATCCGGGAGGCCATTGTCTTGATTGCCGGATGTTCGATATCTATAAAATAGGTGCCCTCAAGATATTTTTTCATTATACCTCAAAAATTATATCGTGATTCTGAATGCCTAAATGCCGGTTACCCGGTATAAAAAGAATGATATAATATTAAGGAACAGATGTCCATCTGTCAATGATTACCTTACCTTCTCTGGATATTTGATATAAGGCATGGGGTTTATCGGACATGGTGCAGCTATTCGTATAATTTTTTTAAAAAATATCCTCAAGGGTCGAAGATTTCGGGTTTGTGGGGTTTTCAGGGGGCCTCGCAGAATGTACCTCAATCGCGTCAGGATAGGCGGGAAGAGAATTTAAGGGATGCTTGACAGGTACCGGGTTTTAAGCCATAGGTATCCATATGGATTTCAATCTAAACGATATTCTTAAGCAGGCCAAGAATCTTCAGGGACAGGTCAGCGGGATACAGGAAGAGCTTGCCATGAAAAGGGTTGAGGGTCAGTCCGGCGGAGGTATGGTCACAGTTACTCTGAACGGCAGGCAGGAGGTTCTCGATGTCAGGATCGATCCGGTATGTGTGGACAGCCGCGATATACCCATGCTTGAGGATTTGATTGCCGCTGCGTTTAACCAGGGGGTAAAAAAGGCAAAGGAGTTGTCTTCAGAGGAGATGAAAAAGCTCACAGGAGGTATCCCTCTACCCTTTGATCTTTCCTGATGGATCCATATCCCAGGGCACTCAGAGATCTCATCAACCAGATGAAGCGGCTCCCTGGAATCGGGGAAAAGAGTGCCACAAGGCTTGCCATGTATATCCTCGGGGACAAAGGGGATTTGTCCGTCGCCCTGGCCCGATCCCTTGACCGGGTCAGAAAGGATATCCGGCTTTGTCCTGTGTGTTTCAACCTTACAGATCAGTCCCTGTGCCCTATCTGTAGTGATCCTTCAAGGGATCCTTCCATCATTTGTGTGGTCGAGGATCCCGGTGACGTGCTTGCTCTGGAGTCTGCCCATGAGTACAAGGGGGTATACCATTGCCTGCACGGCCTTATTTCCCCGATCAACGGCATCGGGCCGGAGGATATAAAACTGTCCGGGCTTATAAAGAGGGTGAAAGATCCAGGGGCCAAAGAAGTCATTGTGGCGACCAATCCATCCGTTGAGGGGGAGAGTACCTTCCATTATATTTCCAGGATGATTAAGGATGCATCACCCGGGACCACGGTAAGCCGTATCGCCTCCGGGGTCCCCATGGGAGGCGAGCTGAGATATATGGATCAGGTAACCCTGGCGAGCGCATTACGCTACAGAAGGAATCTTCAATAATATGTAATTACTCAGGTTCACGGTTAGATGGCGATGAAAGGATTGAACGGTTACAGGTGTTTTCCCTGTAACCCGGGCGCAAAAGCAGCGTCTAAGAGGTGCAGGGATCTTTGTTTACGATGATTGTAGATGTTCAATCTTCAAACAGTGAACGCTTACTGATGATTCTGCCACGAAGGTCACAGACGCTATCGGGAAAACAATAAACCCCTGGAAAGAAGTAGGTTTCCAGGGGGTTTTGTTTGGCGTCCCCAAGGGGATTTGAACCCCTGTTGCCGGCGTGAAAGGCCGGTGTCCTAGGCCCAACTAGACGATGGGGACTTATGTTGGTGAGCCAGGAGGGGCTCGAACCCTCGGCCACCGGATTAAAAGTCCGATGCTCTACCAACTGAGCTACTGGCTCAGCAGTGAAACACCCTATCTCACCTTTAAATGAAAATATCAAGGACAAAATAGCAGGACAAAATAATAGGTGTTTATATATGTATTTGGGTATGGTATAAAGAATACCATGATATGGATACTCCTGTTTTTGCCCCTGTGTCTCTGGCTCAGTATCACGGTTCTTGCCGATCTGAACGGCCTTACACTGGCGATTATGGCCCTTACCGTGGCTATATTTTTCTTTGTTGAGTCAAGGCAGATCTCCGGGGATCCCTCCCGTTCACGGATGCCCCTGTGGATCATGGGCCTTATGCTTCTGGGCATAGGTGCTACACTGCTCCCCTTTGCTCCCTTTGCATAAACCAGAAGATCTGGTCTGACATTGAACACGCTGACAGGTGTGCTGTGGTAATGGGATGTATTTATATGAAAAAGAGGGAGCACCACCCGTTCCCGTCCCGTCATTCTCCGTTCCCGTCCCGTCATTCGTGTTCCCCCCTCCCGTCATTCCTGTTCCCGTCCCGTCATTCCTGATTCCCCGTTCCCGTCATTCCTGTTCCCCCCTCCCGTCATTCCTGATT
>JAYEKR010000160.1:0-2926 GCA_034661115.1 Thermodesulfobacteriota bacterium
AATCACAGGGGATATGCGGGTCGTGGAAGACATGAGGACCGCGGTTGATCTCTGGAAAAAGGGAAATCAAATGTCCGGTCTTGTTACCCTTGACGGCATGATCCTTGAGACAACAGGGATTGTCCGTACCAATAAAAACAAAGACCAGTATGGACAGATCCTCAAAGCAAGGACCGAGCTTAAGGCATTGAAAAAGCAGGAGATCTCCCTGAACAAGGCCAGATCAGAGACAAAGTGCGAGCTTGAGGAATCACAGACATCCATAACGAGAATTGATCACCGGATAAAGCAGATGACCAAAGATGCCAGGGCCATGGAGACAGATATCCATGATCTGCAAAGACAAGCCCGTGACAAAGAATCCAGCGCGAACAACCTGAAAAACCGCATGGATTCCTTTGGCAAAGACATAGCGGCATGGGAAGAAATGGTATCAAAGGCAAAAAAGGATATAGCAGACCTTAGAAAGGATAAGGATCTCTTTGATGAAAAAATAGCAAAAATGCGTTCCGGGGTCAAAAAATGCGATGAAAACCGGGCCTTTGCCCGGAAGAACCTGGACAATGCACTGGCATCCACAAAGGACCAAAGCAGAAAACTTCACCAGTACAGGGTAGAAGATGCATCCATCCGTGAAAAAATCAGGGCAGCAGAGCAGGACATTGAGAACAGGCGCCAGGAAACAAAGACAGATCTCAAGGCGATAGATGAGATCAAGGCTGCTGAAACGACGATCAGGCAGGACCTGGAAATCGCCAGGGGAGACCTGGTTACAACACGCACAGAGCTCACGGCCATGGAATCCTGGTACCAGGGCCTGCTTCCACAAGGCACCCGGATAAACGAAGAGACCACGTCCATGAATACAGGACTGGAGGATCTCAGAAAAAAAACAAGGGACCTGGATAAACAAAAAAACGAGAACCTGCTTGAATCAAGGGAAAAACAAATTGCCTTTGACATGCAGTCTGAACGGATGCACGCCCGATTCGGGCCGGATATGCCCGAGATACCCCCTGGATTTGACCCAGACCATGCAAGGCACCAGATCACAGAACTACAGACAAGGGTGGAGGGATTAGGACAGATCAATTTTGCCTCCATAGAGGCCTTTGAAGAGACACAGTCCAGGTGGGAAGAACTTCATCTAAGTTATCAAGACCTTGTCATGGCAAGCGAAAGGCTCAAAGAGGTCATTTCAGACATTGAGGCAAAGAGCTCAAAGGAATTCATGGAGACCTTTATTCGTGTACGAACCTGCTTTAATGAGATATTCACCACCATGTTCGACGGGGGCAAGGCCGAACTCGTGCTGGAAGATACCAAAAATATGGATGCCGGCGTGGAGATCATCGCCTGTCCTCCATTCAAAAAGACAAAGGCCATGAGCCTCCTTTCCGAGGGAGAAAAAACCCTTTGCGCCATTTCCTTTATCTTTGCCCTGTTCAAGGTGAGACCCTCTCCATTCTGTATAATGGACGAGGTTGACGCACCCCTGGACGATGCGAATGTTGAACGATTTAACCGGCTGATACGTTCCTTTTCACCCCAGTCCCAGTTTGTCATTGTCACACATAACCGCCAGACCATGGAAATGGCGGATATCATCTATGGTGTCACCTTTGATATCCCGGGCGTTAGCAAGGCGGTATCCATGGATATGGGAGAACCCGCATTGAAAGAGTCCCAAGGGTAATCTTTTTCACCTAAAAGAGAAAACTTTTCCCTTGTTTACAGGACAAATCTATACTAGCTTGAAATAAGTTGCATTGTTGCAACATGCACGGTGTGCATGAATCTTGCAACAATGATAACAGGACGGTTATTATGCCTCGTGTAATTGCAATCACCTCTGGTAAAGGTGGAGTCGGGAAAAGCAACTTCGCCATCAATGCGGGGATAGCCCTGGCCATGATGGATAACCGTGTCCAGATCCTGGATGCAGACCTGGGCCTTGCAAATCTGGATATCCTCCTGGGCATAAGACCGCAAAAGACCCTTGAGGATGTTGTCCTGGGCCATGCAGATATCCGGGATATCGTGATCCAGACCGACTACCGGATAGAGATCATCCCGGGCAGTTCAGGACAACAGTCCATGGCAAACCTTAAAGCAGACAGGCTTCATGACCTGATCGGCTCCATTATGGAGGTATCCAGCAATGCGGATTTCCTGATTGTGGACACGGGCGCCGGCATTTCGTCCACGGTCATAGCATTTCTCATGGCCCTAAAAGAGGTAGTGGTCGGTGTAACACCGGAGCCCACCTCGCTGACTGACGCCTATTCCCTGATAAAGGTGCTGAACAACAATGGCTTTGACGGAAAAATTGATATCTTCGCATCCATGACAACGGACATTGCCATGGGACGCACCATCCACAAAAAGATATCCTCGGCTGCTCAACGTTTTTTGAATATACCGATCGGATATCTGGGTTGCGTCTGCAAAAGCAGTCAACTCCCCATGGCGGTCAAGGACCAGGTCCCGGTGATTGTCCGGTTTCCATCCTCTGAGATTGCGAGATCTTACCGGATCCTGGCGACAAAACTCCTCGGACACCAGGGGATGGTGATAGACCATGAAAAATTCTGGTCACGCCTGCTGAAGATGCTGGTGACTGCGGCCCCGACCAGAAACGTAAGGACAATCTCCTTTAACGGAGATTCCACCCCTGCCCAGTTTGAAAAAACCATCCATGATATCCTTGATGAACAGCGCAGAACAAGGCTTCTTCTTGAACGGCTTGTTTCACAAATGGATCAGGATGCGGTCCGGGCGCACAAGAATGTTGGTTGATTGATAGCATTGATACGCCTATGGGCCCGCTTTTTATATCCGGGGATGCCCTGAGAATCAGGGCTGTCTCATGGAGCCCCCTCGAAGACAACCCTTTGTCCGGAGTACTTGACTGGATCATCGCCCC
>JAYEKR010000161.1:0-2925 GCA_034661115.1 Thermodesulfobacteriota bacterium
GACCTGTCCTGGATCTGCCGGGCAAAGGAGGTTTGCTATATCAAGAAACACCTCGATGAATACGCCGCCCATGCCGAAAAAAACCACAGGCCCGAAAGATTCATCGTTCTTCCCGCCAACAAACATATCATACCCTGAAGGCGCCATGGGCTGAATCCTGACGCCCTCAAACCTGGCATCCGGACGGCTTTCAATGAGATTACCCCTTATCGAATCAAAGGCATCTTCTGCCTGTGACCGGCTGTTTATCTCCGTGACAACCCCGCCCACATCTGATTTATGAAGCGCATCCGGAGACACAACCTTCATAACCAGGGGATAGCCGGTTTCCTCTGCATATTCAGCCGCCCGGGTCCTGTCTTCAGCGACCATGGAAGGGGTGACTGGCATGCCGAATGCATCCAGTAATTCCAGGCTCTCCTCACCAAAGGTTCCCTTTTTCCCTGCCATCCATTTATCCGCTGCCCCGGATTTTTTCACCTCGATCTTTGGGGTTTGTCCTTCCTGTTTGCGGTTATAAAACCGCATCTGTATGGCCAGGGCCCTGACCATCTCTTCGGGTGAATTGAAAAGAGGAAAATTCACGGACTTCTTAGCCCTGGAGATCACCCCGGATGGCCCCAGGAGACAAAAACCCATGGGCTTTCCGGAAGAAACAATGGTGCCCCATGCCTCCTTTGAAAGATCGGTAAGGAACATGCGGCGAAACACATTGTCTTCCGGTGGCATACTCGGTCGCTGGCCGACATACACAGCTCCGTCAACCTTGTCCGAATGCATTACAGAATAAAACACATGCGCTGTGAGCTGAGGATCGTAGATATCCCCCATATCCAGGGGATTGGAAAAACGTATCACCCCGGCATTGGTAAACTCCTGCAACCGGGTATAAAACCCTTCACCCGGGTCTGCAAACTCAAACCCGGCCTTCTCACACAGGTCTGCGGTTATGACAGAGAAACCACCGGCCGGGCTCATTACCATAATGCGCCTGCCCTTCATGGGAGGAAGCTGAAAGGCCTTTGCAATGGCAAAAAAATCATGGTAGTTGTATATACGGATAATGCCTGCCTCTTCAAAGGCGGAGTCAATGATATCCTCATCATTACTCACAGCCGCTGTATGACTCATGGCCGCCTTTTTGCCTGCGCTGGTGGTATTGGATTTATAGATGAGAATGGGCTTGTCTATGGACCTTGCCACATCGATCAGTTCCCGGCCTCTCTCCAGGCTCTCCAGGTACATGCAGATAATGCCAGTCTCTGCATCCCTGCCGAAATATTCCAGGAAATCGACCTCATCGAGATCGAGCTTATTGCCGATACTCGCAAACTTGGCCAGCCCGATGTTTTCATCTTCAAGAAAATTGAACATCATCAGAGACACACCTCCGCTCTGCGAAATAATGGACAGCTTGCCCTGCATGGTCTTATGCAAAGGAACAAAGGGCAGACAGAGGCCATTGGCCGTATTGGCAAGGGTCAGGCCATTTGGCCCTACAAGCCTCACATTGTATTTCCTGGCGTTTTTCAGGGTGAGATCGGCAAGGTTTTTGCCATCTTCACCGAGCTCTGAAAACCCTCCACTGGATATGGCCATCTGCCTGACGCCAAAACGTCCGCATCTCAAGACCATGTCCGGAATATGACGTGAAGGAATCAGGCAGAATACCAGGTCAGGCACATCGGGAAGGTCTTCAATCTCCCTGTAGATCTTTATACCGTCAACATACTCGTCATTTCCCCTTTGATTGATCCCGAAAATACGGCCCCTGTATCCCCACCTGAGAAGATTCTCAAGGGTAATACGCGGAATATTCGTTTTTTTCGACGACAAGCCCACAATGGCTATCGACATGGGATTAAACATCTTTTCCATGAAATCGTACCGGTCTTCTGTATTCATGCATTGTCTCCTAATTGTCATTGACTCATCAAGCTACTCACATCAAGGAACCTGAACTTCAATCCTTGCCAGGACGCTCAAAACCTTTATATTTACCTTAAAACAGCCGGTTCAGTCCTGCTGGGTGACCCTTATGATCACGAGCGACTCCACTCGCCTACTTATTGCCTTCTTCGTTCAATCTCTGCCTCGCATCTTTGTCTGAGGACCTGCAACAGGCTTACCAGTGTATGATAAACAAATATCTCGTTTTCTTCTCCCTGAGCATCTACCTGTGCCCCGGTTTCTTTGAGATCTGCCATCTGTTCCTCAAGGGATGCGATCTCTTCTTCAATCTGTACAATAATCCGGTCATTGTCCAGAAAACGAAAGAAAAACATCCGGGTAAGAAAATCAATCTCATAATCAAAGGGCTCTGGCGCGGCAGTAAGCTTGCGGTAAAACAGGTCTTTTCCTGCAGGGGTAATGGAATACAAATGTTTATTCGGCTTTCCGGTCTGGATAACGACCTTTTTTCTGACCAGAGAATCCTCTTCAAGCCTTTTCAAGACAGGATAGATCTGGTTCAGACTCAGGTTATAGGCCACAACGATCTTGCCGGTAATCTTCTTGATCCTGTATCCAGTCTTGGGACCGGACATGAGAAACCCGAGCACCATCAAACCTGCATCCATCATATCCCCTTATTTTTTTGTAAAACGTATTATAATAATATATTTTATAAAAAAATATATTATCGCAGGATATATGTCAATGCAAATATTTAAAAAGGATCAGCGTCCTGGTGAAAGCATGGTGATAAATGCCTTGAAAAGTTCAGGGTCAAATTCATTTAGCCGTTCACGGCTTGAAATTGGAAATTGGAAATTAGAAATTGGGGAGAAATGAAACGAGTTTACAAACTGGCAGAAGCGTTATCAGATATGGTCTGGCACGATTTTGATAAAGGGAACAAAAAGGTTCAAAAACACTGTGGGCTATCAGATAATACGATCTTCCGACAGCATAGCCGCAAATATA
>JAYEKR010000162.1:0-2897 GCA_034661115.1 Thermodesulfobacteriota bacterium
ATTGAGTCCGTACTTGCAGACAAACTATACCTCACCGGGGAAAACATCATCCGGGATCCGGGCAAATACAAAAGGGCCCGATTCTGGAAAAAAGATCCCCTTGATATCGCGGATGATGCCGGGGCAGCATTCCTTGTATTCGGCCATTGCTCCTATACACCCCTTCAGGACACGCTCTATGAATGCAGCATCGCGATAGATCTGATGGATGTCAACGACGGTTCTGTGGTCAAATCATGGTCCCTTTCCCGCAGGGGTGACCTTCAGGAGACCGAGATGAATGACACAATCACTCGTTCTTTCCTGCCACCGCTTCGAAAACAGATATCCAGACGCATCCTTGCTCAAAGCCCACAACTCTTTACATGCAGGCTGTGCATCTCCGGGATAAGGGAATATTCAACATATCAGTCTATTGTTACGTCCCTTACCTCCATGGACTCTGTTGAAGATGTCGGTCTTCGACAAATCCAAGGGCATGAAATATGCCACGATATAATCATAAAGGGTTCTCTGGAAGACATTATGGACAACCTCAAGGCCAGACAGATCGTACAGATGGATATAGAGACAACACCAGGTACGGCGACCATCAGACTGCACAGTCATCGACTGTGAAAAAACCCAAAGGCACAATCAAAAAAACTGTCAGCCTCGCGAAAGCAAGGGTGACAAAACATGACTCATTAACCGTCATGCCGGACCTGATCCGGCATCCAGAGATTGTTGATTTTACGGGATTTTCAGCTTCCGCAGGAATGACAGGGGATGGTCTTCCCACAATCCGTTCAATCTGTGGACAAAAAAACGATTTTATTCTACGCCTACTTGCCTGATATGTATGAAGATCTCCCCAGCAGGAGCCAGATGAAAAAAGGACCGCCCAACAAAGAGGTTATGATCCCCACGGGCATCTCGGCAGGTGCAATCAATACCCTTGCAAGGGTATCGCACAGGGTCAGGAACACTCCGCCAAAAAGTATGGTTGCCGGGGTCAGCCAGCAATGGTTAGCACCGATAAGCAGCCTGCATATATGGGGAACCATCAGGCCGACAAACCCTATCGGACCGCATATAGCCACAACACCGCCCACCATGAGTGAGGTCGCAAAAAAAAGCAATGCCCTGGTTCCCGATACATTGACCCCGCGGCTTATGGATATTTCTTCCCCTGCCATCATCAGGTTCAGTTCATGGGTCATGTACAGGATAATAGCGCACCCGCTGATGACAAAGGGGAGCATATTCAGGACAGACTCGAACCCCACGGTATCGAGCCCTCCCATAAGCCAGCGCAGGATATGGAATGAATGTGAAAAGTCGCTCATGTATTGGATAAAGAGGATGACGCTGGAAAAAAAGAAAGAGATCGCCACCCCTGCCAGAAGCATGGTCATGGTCGAGAATCCCCCCTTTGCCCTGGTCAGACCGTATACCAGCAGGATAGAGATAAGGGCCCCTGCAAAGGCACACACAGAGATCCCGGAGATCCCCATAATGCTGAACATAAAACCAGTACGGACATAGAGCGCTGCGCCCAGAGATGCACCGCTGGCAACACCAAGGGTAAAGGGTGTTGCCAGCGGGTTACAGAACATCGCCTGGAAGGCCATGCCGCTCACTGCAAGGCCCGCGCCTGCAAGAAAAGAGATACAGACCCTTGGCACCCTGATTTTCCAGAATATCTCTGCATCCAGACCAGCCCCCCCTGGGTGAAAGACCGCGTCCAAAGATATTGTCTTCATCCCGATCATGGGCGCGCAGGCCAGGACAATGACGGAAAACACCATCAGGCAGATAAGGAACAGGCGCCTGTTTTCTGATATTGCCCTCATCGTGGCACCTGCGGTGCGATAATACTATCCCCTGTTTCCGGGTGCTTCATAAACAGGAATTCTTTGTCATAGATACGGCAAAGGACATCATTGTTCATCAATGCCCCTGCATCTCCCATAAATGCGACCCTGCCGTCCTTGAGCGCCAGAACACGACGCCCGGTCAGCACAGCACTGTTGATATCATGGGTAACCGAGATCACGGTAACACCACGTTCGCGATTGGCCTTTGCCAGCAGTTGATAGACCTCGGATTCATGCCTGGGATCCAGAAAGGTGGTAGGTTCATCGAGAAAAAGCACCCCTGCACCCTGGGCAAGTGCCGAGGCGATATAGACCTTCTGCCTCTCGCCGCCGCTTAATGTATCCAGGGGCCTGTCGGCAAATTCCAGGGTCGAGGTCATGGACATGACATCATAAACCGCCTCTTTATCCTGCCTGCTGGGGGATGAAAACGGCCTCAGGTAGGGATAACGCCCCATCATGACAAACTCATACACGCTAAAGGGCGGAACATGCCCGTCGACCTGGGGGACATAAGAAACTATCCGCGCAAGCTGCCTTTGGGTATAGTCTTTCAGCGGTCTTCCAGCTATCCGGATACACGGCTTATCACAGGGAAAGATACGGTCCAGGCATTTGAGCAGTGTGCTCTTACCTGCCCCGTTCGGACCTACAATGGACAGGTATTCCCTTTTATGGACAATCAGGGATATCCCGTCGAGGATCACCTTGTTATCTATGGAACATCTCAGGTCTGTTGTTTCAATAATGATATCTTCCATGCCTGTTTTTACCTCAAATCAGGATGTATCACCCGCGCCATCTGTTCCAGGGTAAGGATAAACCTGGGCCCCGGGACCACCACATACCCCTGGGAGAATATATACACGCGGCCGTTCCTGACTGCATCGACTCTGGAAAGGGTCTGCCATTGTCTTAAGATCCCTGCCCTGTCCAAATTTTTCTTTTTGTCAAGGTTTGCCACCATGTCGATAATCACCTTTGGGTTGAGCCGGAGGATGGCCTCTGCCGACATGGATGGAAACTCGATTTTCCCCT
>JAYEKR010000163.1:0-2896 GCA_034661115.1 Thermodesulfobacteriota bacterium
CAGAGAGCTCAAAAACATCATGGAAAGGGGTGTCCTGATCGGAAAGGGTCCAATACTTGAAGTAGAAGATCTTGGCATTGAGAACAATCCGGCAAAAACTGCGGATACAGGCTTTTCCCCGCTGACGCCCGGGGGTATTGATCTATGCTCGATCGAGAAAACCATGGAAAGATTTTACATAAAAGAGGCCCTGAAGATGTCAGGCGGCAATGAAATAAAGGCGGCAAAACTCCTGAACCTTAACCATCACACCTTTCGCTATCGCAGAAAAAATCTCAATATCTCTAAAATACCATAGGAGTTTTCTCACTTCTTCTACAAAAACCAGGGTCACAAAGATTTCCGCAAAAACCAGGGCATGTGGGTCAAGGCCTCAAGCCCTACGTTCAAGAGATACTGAACTGATTTCATAAGTTTTTCCCTGCCCATAAATAAGTCGGCACATTTTATGCTTTTTTAAAATATAATTTTGGTTAAAAGGAGAACAGTGATTATGGGAATGCTCAATGAAATAACATCCAAATCAAAACAGGCAGCTATTGTAGCCAGCGCAAAATACATCACCAGCTATGTTCAAAAAGACCCTCAGGCACATTTTGACTCCATGATGAAGGGCCTGAAAACCGTAGACTCACTCTTTAGTAACGAGAATCAATTCACCAATGTGATGCAATGGATCAATGATCACCCTGGTACAAGGGTGTGGTTCAGTAATCTTATGTCCAGAAATCCAAGACAGGTGAATACCTTTGTGAAAAATTTTCTAGGTAACTGCTCATTAAAATGGCTCGAAAAGTCCAAAAAAATGGGGAATGAATACGGTATGTGCCCGCCCTATTCCATCCTTATATCCCCTAGCATGCGATGCAATCTCCACTGCAAGGGATGTTATGCCGCTGATTACCCACACAAAAAATCGGATGACATGGACCTTGACACCTTTGACCGCATCATCAGGGAGGGTAAAGAAATGGGTGTATATTTCTACACAATCCTTGGAGGGGAGCCCTTTATGGTCTTTGATGACATCTATGCCATGGCCAAAAAACACAAGGATTGCCTCTTCCAGGTCTTCACAAACGGCACCCTCATCACAGAAGAAATCGCAGAGAAAATTGAGGACGCATCTAATATTGTAGTCGCCTTCAGCGTGAACGGTTCCAGGGAAGACACAGACTATATGCGGGGTCCCGGCGTATACGACAAGGTGCTGGCATCCATCGACAAACTCAGAAAGCGCAGACTCATATACGGCATATCACTGGTCTTGACCTCAAAAAATTATGACACCTTTATGTCGAATGAATTCCTTGAATTCTGGGAAAAACAGGGTGTTGTGTTCGGATGGAATTTTCTCTTCATGCCAGTAGGGCCCAACCCGGACCTCAGCCTGATGCCCAAACCAGAGCAGCGAATAAACTTCGGTGAATTCATAAAGGACTATCGCGAAAGGCATCCCCTCTATATCATGGATTTCTGGGCTGACGCCCCTAGCATACAGGGATGCATCGCCGGAGGCAGAAGGTTTCTGCATGTCAATAACAAGGGCGATATCGAACCCTGTATCTTTGCACATTATTCCACACACAATATACACAGGCATACCCTCATGGAGGCCATGCAGTCCCCCTTCTTCACCTTTATCCGCATGAATCAGCCCCACACGGACAATCTCCTGAGACCATGCATGATCATTGATAACCCGGATGTCTGGCGAAATGCCTGCAAACGATACAATGCAAGGCCCTCTGATCTTGGCGCGGAAAACCTTGTTGACAATCCAGAAATAACAAAGGGCATTGATAGATATGCAAAAGAGGTTGCAAAAATAGCCGACCCCTTGTGGAAAGAGAAATATGCATGCAAAATCAGGGATATGGAAAACAGAAAGGCCGGATTCCATGAGGGAATAGACCGCATTGAGTACAGACTGAACCGCTTTGCTCTTCTGGAAAAAACGAAAATATGGGTGCAAAAAAACCCTTTTTATATTAAATCCATGCTTGAATCTCTTGAGTTTGTGGACAAAAATTACGGAGTGAAAAAAGATATTCAATCCATAATCGTCAAAAAACCATATAAAGAAACCCCTGCTCTGAGCAAAGAAAAAGAAAATACAGCAACAATATAATAAAAGGAGTTTCCGGCAGATTTCTATACTGCCGGAAACCATAAAAAAACAATGGATTTTTTTGGTAAATTAAGGGGGGAAAAAACCCTTCTCATCAATGATGATGAGTGGATAAGGGATTCCATGTCCCGCATCTTTGAGATAGAGGATTGTCCTCTGTGGATTGTTGAGACCGCAGAAGAAGCCCTTGAAAGGATCAAACATCAGGCATATGATATCATCATCTCCGACAATCGGCTCTCTGGCATACAGGGTACGGAGTTTTTCAGACGCATCCAGGACACATATCCCAATGCATGCAAGATATTAATGATTGCATACACCAACAAGGAAATCCTGTCTGAAACCATACGCATAGGCATCAACAATCTTATTGAAAAGCCCTTCAACATCCACTCCCTTGAAAGGGCCATCTCCCTCTTCCTCAGCATGGACAACCGCCCGTCACCAAACCACATCCCCGGATAAAAACATATAAGCTTCCCGCCCTTGTGTGACCCAGAAACCCCAGGTGGCAAAAATGGATATTGACAAAGACTCCGATCCTGCATATAAAAAACCTGCATGCGGGAATAACTCAGAGGTAGAGTGTAACCTTGCCAAGGTTAAAGTCGCGGGTTCGAATCCCGTTTCCCGCTCCAGACAAGAAAAGGCTCCAACGGCAATGCCGTTGGAGCCTTTTTATCACCCGTGTTCAGCCCTTTTCCTTTATCATTCCCGCCTTCGCCTATCTGGATGCGACGCACTTCGCAGGTAAGGATGACG
>JAYEKR010000164.1:0-2895 GCA_034661115.1 Thermodesulfobacteriota bacterium
GTGTTCCAGATAATTCACGTTTCTGGACCCCCGCCTTCGCGGGGGTGACGCGGAAAGCACGTTCCGTAAACGGTTACCCCCTTAGAAAGTTTTGATACCCCGTAGCTTGCTGCGGGGTAGTTCATTTTCTAATTTCAAGCCGTTCACGGCTACAAGTCAAGAGAGCTATCCGGGCCGCAGATTACCTTATGCCCGGGGGAACCCCCTTACAGTCTGTACCATTATCCCTGTTCGAGTCATTCCGGCTGGCATGCTGCAGGCAGGCGAAAGTAGGATGACGATCGCAATATACCATCATTGCCTTTGTTCCACAGGGACAAGCTTTAACAGACCGGTAATGCTTTCGCTTTAATCATGCAGGACAGGGCAGGTCCGAATAAATCTTCCGGGGTGTCAATCTCCCCTGGATTCCGAGATTGTTTTCTTATCAAAGATATGGTTCACCCGGAACATGATCCCTGTTACCCGCGATATTATTATTCCAAAGGACGAAATCCAGATGACATTTGTCCGCGCATCCGGTCCGGGTGGCCAGAATGTCAACAAGGTGTCTTCTGCCGTTTCTCTGCGGTTTGACGTAAAGGGTTCTTCCAGCCTGCCGACTGAGGTAAAGGCGCGCCTGATACGCCTGGCCGGCCGGCGCATGAAAAGCGACGGCGTGCTGGTTATTCATGCCCAAAGGTTCAGGACGCAGGAGCATAACCGCAAGGATGCAGTTGACCGGCTGGTCGATCTTATTTTCAGGGCATCCATCCAGCCGAAAAGACGTATTAAGACAAGGCCATCCCGAGCCTCACGACAAAAGCGTCTGAGGTCCAAGCACAATCGGGGGCAAACCAAACTCCGGCGCGCAAGGGTAAGGAATACGGATGAATAGATCGGGAGTATTACCTGGTAATTAAGACCGAGACCCATTTGAATTATTGCAATAAACCCGCATGAGCTGCTGGTGCGCTCACAACCAGGGATGAAAAAACCATATCATCCTCACTCGTCATTCCCGCCTTCGCGGGAATGACTGAGGTGGTGTTCCTGGCTTTTTCATATAAACTTAGACAGGGGAAAGCTGCGGGGATAACGGTTTATTGCCAGAACTTATGTTGCGACTCTTTGACAATGATTTCATTCCATATTGACTTTGTTTTTTCAGTCAGATATACAGAAACGGAATTTATTTTTTTTTGAGGGGGATTTTCTGTGTCAAATGAAAAGGTTATGAATAGATGGATTGTTGTTCTCGGTGCTATTGCCATTCAGCTTTGTCTGGGTGCAATCTATGCATGGTCAGTTTTTACCCCGGCCCTTATAGACCCGGAGGGTATCTACAAGTTTAGCGCCACGCAGGCTGCCTGGGTTTTCTCGACCGGACTTTTTGTCTTTGCCATTGTGATGATTATAGCCGGGCGACTTCAGGGTAAAATGACACCCAGAAGCCTGGCTGCTATGGGTGGCGCTCTCCTGGGTGCTGGCTATATCCTGGGCGGATTTTTTGGCAGCACCTTTGCTGGCCAGATGATCTGTATAGGTGTAGTGGGTGGAGCCGGTATCGGTCTGGCCTATGTCGTACCGATTGCCGTAGGTGTCAAGTGGTTCCCGGACAAGAAAGGGCTGATCACCGGCCTGGCTGTGGCCGGGTTCGGTTTTGGTGCCGTAATCTGGGTCAAATCGGCCGGGGCATGGTTCAATTTGATCAACACCCTTGACTTTTTCGGCAAGGGGGGTGTTCAGAGTGTGTTTATGCTTTACGGTGTCATCTTTGCCGTTGTTGTCCTGCTGGGAAGCCTGGTAATGGTCAATCCGCCAGAGGGTTGGCTGCCTGAAGGTTATACCCCGCCCGAGATCGACCACGCCAATGGCGCAAGTAACGGAGCGATTGAGTTTGAATCGGGAGAGATGTTCAGGACACCCCAGTTTTATATGCTTTTCATGACCTTTTTGTTGAGCGCTCTGTCCGGCCTGATGGTTATCTACTGTATCAAGCTTTTTGGTATCGACGCACTGCAGTCCGCGCAGGGTATGACAGTCAGTGCTGCCTCGGCCATTGCCGGTACCGCCATGGCCTGGTACTCTATCCTGAACGGCCTTGGCCGTATCACCTGGGGTATTGTTTCCGACAAGATCGGCCGTCGTTTATCCATCGGCCTGATGTGTCTTTTCCAGGGTATTATAATGGCCTTCTTTTTCAAAATGGGCGGTTCTCAGGTCGGATTGATTGTGGGTGCCTGTATCATCGGATTCAATTTTGGCGGCAACTTTGCCCTTTTCCCGGCCATTACCGCAGACTACTTCGGCAACTCCAATGTAGGTAAAAACTATGGTTTCATATTTTTCTCCTACGGTATCGCGGGGATTGCCGGACCGCAAATTGCCGGCTGGTTCAAGGACGTATCTGCAGGAGACGTGAATGCATGGATGACTCCTTTTATTATTGCATCAGTAAGCTGTCTGCTTGCTGCAGGTATTACCCTTCTAAACAAGCCCCCAAAAAAGGCTTAATCCATTATGTCCGGGGGAGAGGCTATCACCCCCGGACCCTTTATATTTCCCTGTAAATCCACACCAGATACACGTCACTGGCGGTCCATCTTGCTGACTCCGGGTTTTATATGAAAAAGACAGGAATACCACCACACAGGGGATCACAAAACAGCATGTCTGTCCTTGACACAATAGGTCCTGCTTGGTTAGATGCCTGTAATGTCTAAAGAGAGTGTTCAAGGTTTTTTGTTTTTTTGGGGGATATGCCTGGTTGTTGCCATACCCCTCATGGCCTTTATCCTTGTATCCCTGCCCATGGGGCATGAGGTGTGGCTTCTGGAGTCCATCCGGGAGATGCATCAATCCTTTGTTATCTTGCCGGAACTCAATCACATAGTCCTGCGTGATGCCAACCCC
>JAYEKR010000165.1:0-2889 GCA_034661115.1 Thermodesulfobacteriota bacterium
TGGTTGCGAAAACTCATCAGAAGAAAATCTTTATCTGAGTCAAGAGCAATAGAATACAAAGCAATAGTTGAAAAACTCGGGCCAAAATTGAATGTGTTCGTCAACAGTACAAAAGCATAAAGGCCAAACTTCCAATTTCCACGTTCAACGTTCCGTGAATGGTTACAATATCACAAGGATAACCGTCACCCCCGCGAAGGCGGGGGTCCAGAAACGTGAATTACCCGGAACACTGGATTCCCGCCTTCGCCTGCCTGCTGCAGGCAGGCGGGAATGACTGAGGTGGTGTTCCTGTCTTTTTCATATAAACCTTATGTTCAGTCTTTATCCGGAAAAACAGACATGATACCCATGACAGCCCCGCTGTTAAGGGTGCCACAGGGGCCTATCACTGTTGCGGCCCAGGTGCTGTTGTACCAGAATTTGCCCATGTCATAGTGAAAGACGGATTCTCCCGTATCCCAATCCAATGCCTCAAAGGTCCAGGTGCCGTCTCTTTGTCCGACATCATAGATGAGATTCGTAGCTGCGCTCATGGATGGTATTCCATTTGGGAGACTGATCTCCTGGTTTACCCATACGGATGTCAATTCCCTTTTATCCGGATTCCATTCAAATTTTTCCGCCCCGTATGGGGCCACATCCGGATCTCCTGATTTCAGGATGGCCCAGAGTTTGCTTTCTGTGTCGATATTGAGTTGATTATTGACCACCAGGGTCCCGTATCCCCTTACGCAGACAGACTGTTCCGAACTTGACTGGATGGCGTCTTTGTCTCCGAAAAGGACCGGTATTTGGGCAGCGATGCGCAGATCCTTTGTCCCGGGGATCTGTTCCCAGTCCTCAGGGATTTCGTCTCTCCAGAAGAGAACCAGGTGCATGAGTTCCTGCCCGTCCGTGATAGCGACAAACCTGTCCTGGCCCTTGGTGCCCATGAGTGTGGGGGTGGAGCCTGAGCCCTGGCCTAGCCGGATTCCGGATATATCACCTCCGGTTTCGTAATCCGCTGTCCACCCGCCCTGGTCTTCGTTTGTGGTGAGTTTGGTCCCGGTCCATTGAACTCGGTACATCTTTTTGCTGGTGACCACATAGATGCCGCCCTTTTCATCCACAGCAATGGAATTCGATATCTCTTCATCACTGTCAAACCTGAAATAAAAGGCCTGGTCAAAGGCCCTGGAAACAACACAGACAAGCCCCTTGTCTGTAACCATGGCAATCATGCCGTCCCATGTCATATTGATACCGATAATCATCTCTTTTTTATCGATCAATCTTGTTTCCGGGATTTCAAAGCAGCGTTTCATCTCGATCTCAGAGGCAGGATCGCCCTTTGTCACATCCCCGTAGGCATAGAGCCTGGTAAATCGCGGCACATAGAATATGTTGTCTTTGTCGAGGATGGTATAGGCACCGGAGATGCCAATATCAGCATTCATGATATCTATCCACCGGAATCCCTCTTTTTTGACCTTTGCAATGTCTATGAGTTTTTTGTCTTTAAACCCTGCCTTGAATACCGACCGCTGATTTCCCGCCCATATTACCCGGCTTCCATCCGGATATTTGGGACTGAAGGTTATGGTTATAGAGCCCGGCAGCCCATTGAGATGGCTGAAGTTTTCATCTGGCATTCTCTTTGATGGGCCTTTGTATGGAGAGGATGCCTGCTGGTAGGGATTCCTGTGAGACATCGGCCATGGTGAATCTGCAAGATAGGGGTTTACAGGAGGCTCATCCCCGCTGTCCTCGTCATCAACACTGGATACGTCTTCATTCAAAATATATGTTTCTGCTATGCTGTTGTGATTATGGCCTGCGCAACCCGCAACAAAGATGAGAAGGCCCGATAAAACGATTGAAACAATCATACCTAGGATAGTGAATTCTTTTTTCCCCATTTGAAAACCTCCTTTGTGTTCAATGCATTGCCAATGTCGTAAAAGTGTAGCCCACTGCATACACATATATGTATACGGTGGGCTACACTTTGTCAAGGGTTTTTTAAGATCACGAAATTCCTTCTTTATTTTATCTGGTTTTCGATTTTTTGCCCGGGATGGATTGTTATTTTTTCATGACAAGGTCTGCCCACGTGTCAAAGATTCTGCTGATGGTCTCCTGGCGGTCCTCCCTGTCGAGGTGGCTTCCCGGCAGGATATACTTTTCAAAGACCAGTAGGCCGAGGGTCATGGCCGTCCCGCCCGCAACGATCATGCGCGGGTCGGCATCCCGGGTAATCTGCCCGTTTTCCTGTTCCTTTTTCACCAGTTCGACCTGGTTCCATACAAAAGGGAATGCACTCTGTACATCCCCTTCGAACCTGCCATCCAGGAATGTCCGGGCAAGGACGCGCCAAAATGCCTCATGCCTGTAGAGCGCCTCAATGGCCCTTTTTGCACCGTCCATTGCAGAGCTGGGTGTCCCGATGTCATCGCGGATAAGGGCTGCCAGGTGGTCCTGTACAGCGAGGCGCAGGTTTTCCTTTGACCCGAAGTGACGATGGATAAGACCATGATTGATATTGGCCTGACCGGCGATTTCCCGCAGGGAAACCGCTTCCACGCCATGCTCTGCAAACAGCTGGGCCGCCGCCTCAAGGATCGCGGTTATTACCTCATCCCTTCCATGTGGTTTTTCCCCTTGTTTCATTTTTCCTCGTTGCCCTCTGGTCTTGTCAACTGGTGCGTCTGATATGGTATTTTTCCCGATCAAAGATATAATTCTTTTGGGTTGTAGTCAAGCGTATACTGGAGGGCTGGCCTCATCTGCATCATGCGTCTCAACGATTTCTATCGGGTCCTTGAAGAGGAGCCATCTGTCCATTGATGCATCATGGATGACAGAATGAATGGCAGCCCGGCCGGATCTTTCTCTTTGACTATGCAC
>JAYEKR010000166.1:0-13871 GCA_034661115.1 Thermodesulfobacteriota bacterium
CGTGTGTTCGATCCCCTCTACACAGGCGATATAATCAAATGCCTTGTCTTTAAAGGGAAGTTTTGTGTTCATGTCACAGAATTGTGCCTGAATACCCTGGGCCTGCATATGTTCCGGATGGATATCACCGGCAATTACATCATGGCCCATATCCTTTAATGCCTTTGAAAGGGCGCCCGGGCCGCAGGGGAGGTCCAGTACCTTTCCTTTTGGAAGATTTCGAAAATGATTTATGACCTTTGTATGAATTCCCTTGTTTGCAAGTTCTGCCAATCCCATTTCTATTTTTACCCCTTAGATGTATTTTAACACGGCCTTTGACCATTTAAGGCGGTGCCATATTCGTTCTCCCATTGCCCTGTGTTCTTTGAGTATTGTCCGAAGCATATATTCCTCTGTGTTGGGATTAACGGTGATAGCCCTCAATACAACGACCTTTCTGGGTGCATATCGTGTCGATTCAAGGCGTGTCCTGGAGACAAAAGAGGTGTCGTGTTCCCTTATTGCCTTGTGAAGGTCTGTGTTTATTTCATTGATGATGGAGTTGATCCTTGTTATCTTTTTTGAGTTTTTCCTGGGGTGTCTCATCAGAGAATTAAGCCTGTGACCCAGATCTCCCGGCACAAAACGGTAGTTGATGATAAATAGCTCCGGCGTATTGAGGAGTTCAAGAAAAGGATCAGCATCTATGAGCCTGACCATGCATTGCTGGAGTCTTAATGCATGGTCAAAGATGATCCTGTAGCCGTCTTTACCGATAATCTTGATGGCGGCCCAGGGTTTAAGGCATGAAAACGGCCGTGATCCCTCGATGGTAAACCTTCCCTGATCAACCGAGCCCTGACGTATGATATAGTTCGAGGTGTGGTGGAGGTTTTTTGAGTCCCTGATGTCCCTGAACAGGCACATGCCCATGGTATTAGGGGTATAGAGCAGTTTATGGGCATCAATGCTGACAGAGTCCGCCTTGTCTATTCCCCTGAACCTCTTTTCACTTTCTTGCATGAGCAGTGCGCTGCCACCCCATGCCGCGTCCACATGAAAATGTGCGCCGATCTCTTTTGCAATCCCTGAGAGTGCATCCAGATCATCGATATTACCGGTTTCTGTTGTGCCGGCAATGCCTATGAGAGCAATGATCTTAGAGGCATTGCCGGCATTGAGGTCTTCTTTTCGTATCTTTTCAATATTCTGCCGGAGTTTGTCTATATTTATCTTGTTTGTGTATGGATGTACCGGTATGTAGACAACCCCCTTTGCCCCGATTCCAAGGAGCGTTGCAACCTTGCATATGGAATAATGACCGCGTATGGAGACCATGATAATCGCCCGCCTGTATCCATAGTATTCCAGTGCCCTTGCAAGGCCTTCCTCTTTTATGCCCAGAAAATGCCTGCCATGGGCAGGGAATGCCTTGGTCATGGCCAGGGACAATGCAGTAAGGTTTGCAATGGTGCCGTCTGAGGTGATGGTCCCCATCGATATGTGTGGATTCTGGATATTTTTTTTGTAAAAATCTGTGGTGTTTTGGAAAACCAGTCGGTGCATCCAGCACAGAAACTCCCTTTCAACAAAAGAGGATGCCTTTGCACTTTCGATTTTGACCTGGTTTTGATTGAGGCTTACCGTGATCATTTCCATAAGGATCATAAAATAGGGTATGGCGCTTGTCATGTGACCAATATAATATGGGTTTGCCACCTTTACAGAGTTGGTGATGATGTTATTCTTGATTTCATCAAGTACATCCCGGATGAGCATCGGCTCTCTGGGCATTTTGGTATGGTTGAAGATTTTACCGAGTTTTTCCATGGAGATGGATGAGTGTATCCCGCCTTTTTCCTTGAAAAAATCGTGAATCATATCAACAAGATGATCCCCGAACTCAACAAATTTATCAGGAGACTCAGGCATGATGAAAAGCTTTTTAAGGTACTGCTCACTGGATGTGATGTCTGTATGGGGGGCAATCCCATCTTTTCTTAATGAATTCATCAATAAAGCCGTCCTTTTATTTTGAGCAATGATCGTTTATAGCATAGTCAACGAAAACCAAAAACAAGAAAATGGATGGATATCATGGAACCAGCTATTCTATATATTGTGCCAACGCCCATTGGAAACCTCAGGGATATCACCCTGCGTTCCCTAGATGTGCTCAACGAGGTTGAACTGATTGTATGCGAGGATACAAGGCATACAATCAGGCTCTTAAACCATTTCAATATCAAGAAACCGTTGATTGCCTGTGAGAAATTCAGTGAGGTCCGAAAGACCAGAGAACTCCTGGCCATGCTGGAAAAAGGCAGGTCAATGGCCCTTGTAAGCGATGCCGGGACCCCTTTAATCTCCGATCCAGGTGCTATCCTCGTAAACCAGGCAAGACAGGCAGGTATAAGGGTTGAGGCCCTTCCCGGTGCGTGTGCCGCGATCACTGCGTTTTCAGGCTCTGGCATGCAGGGCGGCTTTCGTTTCATCGGGTTTTTCCCAAGGAAGAATGCACTTGCCCGAATAGAGATAGCGCGGATGGTTGTCTCTGAAGAGATCACCATCTTTTATGAATCACCCCGCAGAATAGTAAAAACCCTGGATATGATGGTTTGTCCACTGGGTACACGTGAGATATGTGTGGCCCGGGAGCTTTCCAAGATCCACGAGGAATATATCTCTGGACCCATTGAGGATGTGGTTTTAGCCCTCAAAGGGATGGAAAAGATAGGAGAGCTGACAGTACTTGTCAAAGGCAGGTCTCATGAAGGCGAGCTGGATAAAAAGGAGGTGCTTGCCCGTGCAGGTTGCCTTCTTTCCTCTGGATATTCAAAAAAGGATGCCCTGAGCACCCTCTCCTCAGAGACCGGCATGAAAAGAAACGACCTGTACCGTCTTCTGCTTGATCTGTGATGTCTCTGACATTGTCAACCCATGGGGCAGCAGGCACTGATTCATGAGACCTGTGTGGTAAAGTTTTTAAAGATAATGCCGATAGATGATATACGGATGAAAGGGAGGTAGACAGGAATGAAGATAAATCCTGAAATCAACAATATTATCAAGATAGTAAAAAATGATCAGGCCCAGGACAGGAAGGCCGAAAAAACAACCGACCACGGACAGAAGGCGGATATCGTCACGCTGGAAAACAGGCAGGCATCTGTGTCTCAGCTTGAAAATGTCGATCAGGCGAAGGAACTGCTTTCTGATGTGATAAAAGATATGGGTAAAGCCCCTGATAATCTTTATAATCTGAACTTTCAACGCATGATGAATCTTGTCGGCTAATTGGGGGCCAGTCTTTTTGAAAAGGGGCAGCTGTTTATGAGTGTCCCTTTTTTGTCTCTCACTGTTCTTCTTTAGGAAATCTTTTCTTGATACGGTCAAGATCGCGCCTTATCTCTGGAGACAGGATGCTGTCCATGCGCGCTGTCTTTTTGATAAAAGCATAGTAGTCAGGGCCGATGTATGTGCCTTTTATTCTGTTTGTATAATTGTATGCAGCAATACTGGAGATGCACAAAAAGGATATTTCCCGTATGATGTCCGGGATCTCCTGTGCTGTATCTCTGAGAGACCAGTACATGGGCCAGTGATATTTTTCCACAGTGGAACATAGTTTTTCCGGAATGCCCCATCGCCTTGCCATTTCACCGCCCAGGGTTGCATGATCGATCCCGTAGATCTCGATTTCTTTCCGGATAATATCCCTGGGGTCTGATGGAAATCCATCCGGAGATTCCCGGATGGATTCTCTTATGATGGTTTTGCCGATATTGTGAAGCATTCCCATGGTTACCATAGGTCCGGCGCTGATGCCTGAACTGGATGTGGATGCCAGATACGCGGCGATGCTGGAGGTCAGGTTGGCATGAACCCATTCATCCCGTGGTGGCATGATACCTGCTTTCTTTATCCTTTCCTCCATTACGATCCGGTATATTTCATTGTATCCCAGGATAATGATGGCATTGAAAATGTTGTCCACCTTTTGTACGAGCCCGTAATACGGGGAGTTGACCCGTTTGAGGATAAAGGCTGTAAGTCCCTGATCCGAGACAATGAGCTGGCTGACATCCTTTGGGTTGATCTGGGGATCATTCAGCGTGGAAGACAGCTCTATCAGGAGGGGGGAGATCTCCTTTGCTGCATCAAGGGTTTTCATGATTTCGGGACAGATACCCTCGTCTATATGACGAGGCGGTTTCCAGTCAAGATCATATATATCCTTTGAAAAAGCCATATCCTCATCAGATGAGATGTGCATATATCCCGGGGATTTCTTGCCTGGCCTTATGGTCCTTCTGTTGGTTATCTTTATTATAAAGAGCAGGGTAAGTATACACAGGCCCACGTAGGTAACCAGAATGGCTATTTCTTTTATTTCCATTGATGGATCTTATCGGGGAATCAATCTCCAGACTTTAATTGGGACTGTTCAGTGAACGGTTTTACTCATATTCATACAGCAGGAATTTGGGGTGCGGGCAGGTAGGTCTCACTGAAGACCTCATCCATTATATCCATAAAGGAATCAACATATATAATTTCAAGATCGATATTTGTGTCTGCGTACAATTTAACCACATCCGGCCTGTTTTTCTCAGGCAGAATCACGCGTGATATCCCGGAGCGCCTGGCCGCCAGAAGTTTTTCCTTGATCCCTCCTACCGGGAGCACCCTTCCGGTCAATGTAATTTCGCCTGTAACCGCTGTGTCATGACGAACCGGTCTGTTCAGGAAATGCGATGCCAATGCGCAGAGCATGGCAAGCCCTGCGGATGGTCCGTCTTTGGATATCGCGCCCGCAGGCACATGTATGTGTATATCCGCTGCAGAGAAGGTAACCCTGGCAATGCCTGTCTCTTCTGTATGGCTCTTTAAATAGCCGAGGGCTATCTTTGCTGACTCCTGCATGATCTCTCCCATATTGCCGGTCAGCTCTAATTTTCCAGTGCCTGGCATGGATGTGGTCTCGATGATCAGGATTTCTCCTCCGGCCGATGTCCATGCCAGGCCCGTGATCATGCCGGCACAGTCATGTTCCATGGCCTGTTCCCTGTATCTTGAAGGAGGTCCCAGATAGGTCATGATCATGGAGGGGTCAATCTTTTCAGGCAAATTGTCTCCGGATGCAACGATTCTTGCTCCCTTTCTATAGATTGATTCTATTTTTTTTTCGAGCCCTCTTACACCAGCCTCCATGGTATAGCCGCTGATCAGGAGGGCTATGGCATCATCGTCAAATATTTCTTGGAAGGATCCCAGGCCAACCGAGACAGCAACCTTTGGCAGCAGATAACGCCTTGCAATCTGGAATTTTTCTTCGTCCGTGTAACCCGGAATATCGATTGTTTCCATGCGGTCAAGCAGTGTGGACGGGATATGTTCCATGGAGTTTGCCGTTGCCACGAACACGATTCCGGACAGGTCAAATGGTATTTCAAGATAATTATCCCTGAATGAATAATTCTGTTCCGGATCCAGCACCTCAAGGAGTGCGGACGAGGGGTCTCCTCTGAAGTCCTGCCCCATCTTGTCGATCTCATCCAGGATGAATACCGGGTTAATGGTGCCCGATCTCTGGATTTCTTTGATGATTCTGCCAGGCATGGATCCGATATAGGTCCTGCGGTGACCCCTGATTTCCGCCTCGTCCCGAATGCCACCGAGCGACATGCGGATATATGTGCGTCCCATTGCGGATGCAATGCTCTTTCCCAGCGAGGTCTTCCCGACCCCCGGGGGGCCCACAAAACAGAGGATCGATCCCCTGGACTCAGGGTTGAGCTTTTTGACGGCAAGGAATTCAAGTATACGTTCCTTCACCTCTTTGAGGTCAAAGTGGTCATGATCAAGTACCCTCTTTGCCTCGTCGATGTCCAGGTGATCCTGCGTGGAGCGGCCCCATGGCATGCTCAGGACAAACTCGATATAGGTCCTGCTTACCGAATATTCCGGTGAGAACGGATGCATGAACTTCAGTCTGGCAATCTCTTTTTTGATGAGAATGGATGCTTCTTTGCTGAGAGGGGTATTTCCAATCTTTTGTTCAAGGTTTTTTATATCTTCATTATGCGGGTTGGTGGCATGCTGGGTGTTTTGCCTGGGTTCGGAGGGTTTTGGTGATACACGGTTGATGTGGCCGAAGAGGAGTTTTATGCGGCCTATGCTGTCCGTGGTGTGGAAAAAGCGGTTTTTTTCTGAATAGCTAAGGTCCAGATTCGAGGCAACCATGTCTGCGAACAGACCTGGCTCTGTTGTCTTTGCAATAGCGGATGAACCTGGGAACGCTATTCGGACAAGCGCTTTTGCTGCCTGGATAAGGCCTTCGTTTATAATATTTTTTTCATATGTATCATCCGTATTAACCACATCTATCCATTCTGCATCCTCGCTGAGATTCTGTAAAGAGTTTATGCGGCATATACCCTTAAGGACAATTTTTTCCTGCGAGATCCGTGTTATTTCGCATCTCAGTCCTATGTCACCCGGATTGACCGGCTTGTTAAAGAAAACGGCAAGTTCTTTATCCCCTTGAATTTGCGGGATATTATGTCCTTCCACTGGAATCCAGAAGGTATGAGACGGAAAGTAGATATTATTTTTTATTATGATGCAGTACATATAATCTATATTATACATGTATGCATTTGGTAATCAAGGTTTCCTTTCTGGATTCTGCACAGGGCCTCTCTCAAGTTGTAGAGGAAATATTCCGAGGTATAAAGGGTGGAACAAGGCTATAATCCTGAATATACAAGGCAAAGAATCCTTAGGGCTCTTAATAAGGCAACGGATATACTCACCCTTCCCACGGTTGTCCAGGAGATAATGGATATCTCCAGCAATAAGTACTCATCCCTGTCTGATCTCACGGATGTGGTTGAAAGGGATCCTGCCCTGACAACCAAGATTCTCAGTGTGGCCAATTCCCCATACTATGGGTTTGTGAAAAAGGTCTCCACCATATCCCATGCGGTTGTTGTGCTCGGTTTTCAGGAGATCCAGCATATCGTGATGAGCATGTCCGTGGTAAATCTCTTTGATCAAAGGGGTTCTGACTTTGCCAGAGGCCTGTGGCGTCACAGTTTTTCGGTTGGCGTGGCAACACGGATGGTGGCGAGTTATCTGAACCTGAAAATGGATGGACGCTATTTTGTCGCAGGCCTGCTTCATGATGTTGGTAAGATTTTTTTATTTCAATATATGCCGGAACAATTCAATAAATTGCTTGTCGAGATGGATAAAAAAGAAAACAAGCTGACCTATCACCGGCTCGAGGCAGAGATCTATGGGATCTCTCATGCTGAAATCGGGGGCAAGCTTCTGACTTCATGGATGTTCCCTTCTGATATAGCAGACGCGGTATTATATCACCATTCGCCGGAAAATGCGAAAAAAGACAAATCTTTTGCCGCATGCATACATATTGCGGATATCCTCTGTACCATAAGGGGGATATCCCCGCTCAAAGACAATTTTCTCCTGACCGTAAACAGGGAGATACTGCCTGTTGTCGATGGATTTAAAGAGGATTTTTCCACTGAAGATATGGATGAACTCCTTTCAAGGCTTGATCTGGAGATTGAAAGACAGAGCAGTTTTGTGTCCGCATTCAGGAGCTCGGGGTAATCTCTGGACCTTTATCCATGGCTCAGGCTTTGTTCTTGATATCCTTGTCTTCCACACGGATCATGACGGGTTCACCCCTGACTTCATCAAGGGCCGAGATATCCCTGATGGCCTTTTTTATATTTGTCTCTTTTGCCTCATGGGTAAGCATGACAAATGGAATATGGTTTTCTCCCTGCTGTGGTTTCTGGATTACCGAGAGAATGCTGATATTCCCCCTGCCCAGGATGCCGGTAATCTTTGCAAGCACACCTGGTTTGTCAACCACATTGATGCGCAGGTAATAATTCGTGACAATATCTTCAATGGGCATGAAGTGTTTTGTGTTGGATGTATCCTTTATGTACCCGAGATGGGGAACCCTGCCTGCTATATTGCTCTGGATATTTCTTGCAATATCCGCGATATCACCTACAACAGCACTGGCCGTGGGCATTTCTCCGGCCCCGTGGCCATAGTAAAAGGTCGAACCAACGATGTCTCCACGCACATAAAAGGCGTTGAATACACCATCCACCTTTGAAAGGAGATATTTGAAGGGGATTAATGTGGGATGCAGCCTCGCCTCAACCCTGTCACCGTGGTCTATGGCAAGGGCGAGCAGCTTTATCTTGTATCCGAGTTCAGATGCAAAGATAATGTCCTGCTGTTCCAGTTTCGAGATACCCTCGACATATACGCTATCCATGTCAGGGGCTATTCCATAGGCCAGGCTGGCGATCAATGTGAGCTTGTGGCCCGCGTCAATGCCCTGAATATCAAAGGTGGGATCCGCCTCTGCATATCCAAGGGAGATCGCCTTGTCCATCGCCTCATTGAAGCTCAGCGCATTGTTTGTCATCTCAGTGAGGATATAGTTGCAGGTGCCGTTGAGTATGCTGTAGATAAAGGTATAATTGTTTGTAATGAGCGCCTCCCTGATCGTCTTGATGATCGGGATACCGCCTCCAACCGCTGCCTCATAGTAGAGGTCTTTGTTGTATCTGTGCGCTGTATAAAAGAGGTCATTTCCTTGTTTTGCCAGCAGGGCCTTGTTTGCCGTCACCACATGCTTGCCGGCTTCAAGCGCCTTCAGGATAAAGGTCTTTGCCGGCTCCATGCCTCCAACGAGTTCAACGATAATATCAATATTGGGATCGTTTATGAGTTTTTCGGCGTTTGTGGTAAGAACGCCATCCGGCACATCTATACCCCTGTCTGTTGTGATATCCAGGTCTGCAATGCCTTTAAGGACAAGGGGAAACCCAAGCCTTTCTTCAAGAAGCGCGTTATTTTTCAGCAGGGTCTTTACTACCCCTGCGCCTATAGTACCAAAACCTATCAGTCCTATATGAATATCTTTCATTTTTACTCCTTAACTTGTATTACATTATCTTGTCCGAAGTCCTTCAAGCGCTTGTTTTGCCTGGAATGAACTCCTGACCAATGGTCCGGATACAATATATCCCACGGGAATCCTTTTGGCAAGATCCTTCCATTGCCTGAATTTATCCGGAGGCCAGTATTTGACCGGTCTCATCTCGTGCATGGACGGCTGCATATATTGCCCGATGGTTATAATATCACACCCGGCATCGTGCAGTTCATATATGAGCCGGACAATCTCTTCTTCTTTTTCCCCCAGGCCCACCATAAAGCCTGATTTGACAGCGATATTTTTTCCGGATTGATGCGCCCATCTCAACAGGTCAAGGCTTGTCTCAAAACTGGCTCCAGGCCGGATACTGTGTTGCAACCTTGATATCGTCTCTACATTGTGATTGAATACCTCTGGTTTGGCGTCCAAGACGATATCAAGAAGGTCTCTATCTCCCTTGAAGTCAGGGGTGAGAACCTCCACGCTGATATTTTTGCCAAGGGAATGTATCTCCTGGATCGTTTGAGCGAAATGTCTTGCCCCCTGGTCTTCCAGGTCGTCCCTTGTAGGGGATGTGATGACAATATGATCCAGTCCAAGCTCGTATGCCGCCCTGGCAACCCGGGCGGGTTCGTTCGTGTCAATAGGCCCGGGCAGGCCTTTTTTTACGGAACAGAAACAACATCTGCGGGTACAGATATCCCCCATGATCATGAATGTTGCAGTGGGTCTTGAAAAACATTCCAGGATATTGGGACATCTTGCCTCTTCACATACCGTGGACAGGGACGCCTTTCTTAACCAGACCTTCAGGTCGTGCAGCCCTGCCAGGTCTTTTTTGCGTTTCAGCCAGGATGGCAGTCTGAAGTCTGTATTGCCCTTATGACAAGGTTCCCTGGTCACGAAAGGGCCTTTTTGATCTTGTCTTTGGTCTTGTCGATATGTTCCGAGATCATATGTACATCAGAGAGTACGGGCATGAAGTTTACATCCCCGTTCCATCGAGGAACAATATGGATGTGAATGTGGTCTTCAATCCCTGCACCTGAGGCTGACCCCATATTGCACCCCACATTAAAGCCGTCAGGGTTCATGGTTTGTCTTATTGCCTCGATAACAGACTGTACCATGGAGGTCATCTCCATGTTTTCCTCTGCGCTTAGGGTGGTAATGTCCCCTGTATGCCGGTATGGCAGCACCATGCAGTGGCCGCTGGTATATGGGAAACGGTTCATTATGGAAAAGCACAGGGTTTTTCTGTCGATGATCAGCGGATCATTCTTTCTGGCGGCCTCGCAAAAGATGCATTTGCTGTCCTTTTTGTCCTTCAGGATATATTCGGCCCTCCATGGTGCCCAGATATTTTTCATAGTTTTATGATCTCCCCGCTGATCGCCGATCCATCAATGGTGAGTATACCCATTGATCCGGACCTGCTGGATCTTGAGTTTGTAGGGGAACCCGGGTTAAAGAAAAAGATTCCCCTTTCCATGCCGGAGAATGCCTCGTGTGAATGCCCGTATATAATGGCATCAACCCCTGTGAATTCTCCTTGTATACGGTCTCTGATCCCATTGGGTGATCCCCATCCATGGATAATCCCAAGGGAGACATCCTCGATCTCTATAACCCTTTTTACGGGCAGGGTAAGGGCGAGTTCCTGAGGATCCATGTTGCCGCATACCACGATAAGGTTTTGGGTATGTGCATAAAAGATGTCAAGCACCCCGGTCCTGACTACATCACCCGCGTGGATGATCATGTCCATGTCGGAAAAATATCTGGCGACAGACACCTCAAGGTCTTTGTCGTAGCCATAAAGATGTGTGTCAGAGATCACTCCTATTTTTTTCATATCTTCCTCAGTGTACTCAATGTTACAAACTCCAATGCATTAATTGCCGACCGTTTGCAAAAGATAACCTTGAAAACAGGCTAAAGTAAAACCCGAATGACCCGATACATTAATTGTAACAAATACAACCTCCTTTTTAGCCAGACACCTAGAAGTCTGGCTTTTTTTATGCAAACCTATTCATAGGTATAAAAGCCTTTGCCGCTCTTGCGACCAAGCCATCCTGCCTCGACATATTTTCGAAGAAGGGGGCAGGGACGGTACTTGGAATCGCTGAAGCCCTGGTACAAGGTCTCCATGATCGCTAGGCAGGTATCCAGTCCGATAAGGTCGGCCAGGGCAAGGGGGCCTATGGGATGGTTCATGCCCAGTTTCATCACCGTGTCGATGTCATGGTTTGTTCCAACCCCCTGATAGAGGCAGAATATGGCCTCGTTAATCATGGGCATGAGGACGCGGTTTGCAATGAAGCCCGGATAGTCGGACGCCTCTGCAGGGGTCTTCTGAAATCCCTTGCACAGTGCCCATGTCGTATCAAAGGTTTCATCTGAGGTGGCAAGGCACCGGATTACCTCCACCAGCTTCATTATCGGGACAGGATTCATAAAATGCATACCTATGATCTTTTCCGGTCGGTCAGTCTGGCTCGCGATACGCCCTATGGGTATGGAGGATGTGTTGGTTGAAAGGATGGCGTCTGTCTTGCATACCTTGTCAAGGTCCCTGAAGATGCCGAACTTGAGGTCCTGCCTCTCTGTGGCGGCCTCAACGACAAAATCAGCAGATGAAAGATCCTCAAGGTTCGTGGTTCCATGGATGTTCTTGACAATACTGGCTGCTTGTTTTGCTGTTTTTCTTGTTTTTTTAACGTCTTTGTCGAGGTTTTTTTTGATGTTTTGGAGGCCTTTGTCAACAAACTCGTCTTTGATGTCATGCATGACCACATCCAGACCGCTTGTGGCTGCCACCTGTGCAATACCCGCGCCCATCTGTCCAGCGCCTATAACCCCGAATGTTTGGATGTCCATATTATTCCCCTTTTTCTTGTGTTTTATTATATCAGCGTTTGATTATAAGAGAGACCGCCTCGCCGCCTCCAAGGCATAAAGATGCCATCCCTGTTTTCTTGTCCTTGCGCATCATCTCGTAGAGCAGGGTAACCAGAACCCTGCATCCGCTGGCCCCTATGGGGTGGCCCAGGGCCACGGCGCCACCGTTCACATTTACTTTGTCTGGATCCAGTCCAAGCTCATTGAGTATCCCCACGGTGGAACCGCTGAATGCCTCATTGATTTCAAAGAGATCCACTTCATCCATGGAGATTCCCTGTTTTTTTAGGCACTTGGGTATCGACAGTATGGGCGCCATGAGCACGTATTTCATATCAATGCCGGCTGAGGCCTGTGCGCCAATAAATGCCAGGGGTTCACATCCCATCTCTTCGGCCTTTGCCCTGGACATCACCACTACTGCGGACGCGCCATCAGAGATAAGGGATGCATTGCCCGCAGTGGTCAGTCCACCCTTTTTAAAGGCGGGCTTCATCCCGGAAAGCAGTTCAAATGAGGTTTCTCTGGGGCATTCATCCCTTTTGAATTCAATGGTGGTGTTTTTGCGTCCGGGTATATTTACGGGTATGATCTGGTCGTCGAAGATCCCGCTTTCGACGGCATTCAGGGCTCGGCTGTAGGTCTTTTCTGCATAACGGTCCTGGTCCTCACGGCTCACCCCGTATTTTGCTGAACACAGCTCATTGGATATCCCCATGTGGAAATCATTTACAATGTCCCACAGGCCGTCATGCACCATGTGATCCTGGATAATGTCCGGTCCCATACGGTATCCAAAACGTCCTTTTTCAAGATAATATGGTGCTGCAGACATGTTTTCCATGCCGCCGGCAACCACGACCTCGGCGTCCCCGGTTGCGATTGCCTGTGCCGCAAGCATAACCGCCTTAAGGGACGATCCGCAGACCTTGTTGATGCTGAGACACTCGGCCTCCCATGGAAGGCCTGCCTTTACTGCGGCCTGTTTCGCCGGGTTCTGGCCATATCCGCAGGGCAGTACAATGCCCATGATAACCTCGTCAACTTTGGTTTTTTCAATACCGGCTCTCTGGAGAGCCTCTTTAATAGCAATGGCACCCAGCTCGGTTGCACCAATATCCTTTAATGATCCCCCGAATGTGCCGATCGGGGTCCTGACTGCGCTCACAATTACCGCTTCCTTCATTTAACCCTCCTGAAAGTATTTGCCGGATGGATGGATATCCGGGCAATTAACAAAAAATTTACTGTAATTTTAAAGAAATATCAAGGAGAATGATGTGTGTGACTCAGGGGTATGGCATGTACTGTGATATCTGTTTCATATTTTCAGGGTTTATGATAATCCATGAAAAAAGCCCGGTTACTATGGGACAGTGTTGTTGTCCCGAAAGTGGAGGTAAAGCATGAAAGAAGAAAAGATCCTGGAAATGATTGAATTATATCCGGAGGAAGGTGTCCTTCCCTGTTCAGTGGCCCATTTTATAGCCGAATACCTGGATGTATCACCTCTTGATGTGGGTATGGCCGCAAACCATGCCAATGTTAAGCTCTGCCTGTGTCAGATAGGGGCCTTTGGATACGGGAGGAAGGGGACCTCGAACTACAAGATTTTCAAAAGAGAGGTGCAGGTGCCCGAAGGGGTGCTGGATCGTATCAGACAGGAGGCCGTGGATGGCCGGATTTCGTGCGAGACGCTCTGGGATATTGCACGTGATGAGGGTGTTGCCCGGCCGGAGGTCGGAAATGCGGCCGATTCCCTTGGTATGAAAATCACCCCGTGTCAGCTTGGTGCGTTTTAGAAAAGCCCTGTAATACTTTATATGAAGCCCTGTTCGGCGATTGCCTTATTTAGAGTTTTGTAGCCGTTCACGGCTTGAAATTGGAAATTAGAAATTAGAAATTGGGGAGAAATGAAACGAGTTTACGAGCTGGATGTTTACAAACTGGCAGAAGCGTTATCAGATATGGTCTGGCACGATTT
>JAYEKR010000167.1:0-2852 GCA_034661115.1 Thermodesulfobacteriota bacterium
CGGGATCAGGGCATTGATCGTAAGCGGTTTTTCCGAGAGTGACCGGGTCAAAGAGGCACTTGATATAGGCAAAGGCGCCTATGTCAAAAAACCCTATGTAATGGAGACCCTTGGCATGGCAGTGAGGTCTCTCCTGGATGAATGAGAGGAGTAAGGAGAAAGGAGAAAGGATCAAGGATCAAGGATCAAGGAGTAAGGGATGAAAAAATGGATTGTATTGTCGGTTGTTGCTTTTGCCATTGCGGGTGTCTCTTTTTTTGTTGGTGGCGTTTTTGAACAGTCGAAAAAAAACGAACAAGATAAAACCTTGTATGTCATGGATGAGTCCCGGACAACAAGGACTGGAACTTTGGAACAGGGTGAATCCATTGGTGAAATACCGGACAAACCTACACTGAAGACGAGTGTGCCAAAGGAGATGGCCCCGGAGAATAAATGGAAAGGGTTTCCGGATATGTGTCAATACCTGGATGCTCAACCCTATATACAGTCCTGCCATCTCTCCGGCGGCAGCCTTGAATACCTTTGTGCCCTGGTTCACAGGGTTTTAGCGGATTCCCCCGTTATATCCGCTGAGACAAGGGATATGTACACCCTTTTGAGCAATGCTTCCCATATCTACCGGGTCCTGGGTTCAGAGGATTTTGCCATTGTTATGAAAATCATGCACCATGAATACGCAAATGCAGAAGATATGATGTCATGCGCCTGGGAATATTTTTTTGCAGGAAAGGGTGAGGTAAATCAGGAAGGGGCCTATGAATATGCATGCTTTTTCCTCAATACCCTTGGCGGAAGGTCTTATTTGGCGAGAAGGCCGGATGCAGTGAGCATACCTGTGAGATACTGGTGTGTCCTGATTACAGCAAAGGCAGACAGGGCGCACATGAACCAGCATGGCATAGATACACAGTATCACATAGACCTCCTGGAAAAGGATATTCAGGGGTTCACCTCTCTTAAATACAGGCAGATGTATCTTGAAACGCTTTCAGGATTAAAGATACAGGAATGACTGTGGTGATGAGACAGCGGAGGTAGAAAAACCCTGCGCTTATCCGTGCAACAGGAATGACTGTGGTGATGAGACAGGGCAGACACATAGGTCTGCCCCTACCATTGAGGTGGATGGCTTCTTGCGGGGTTTCCCGATTTCCCGATTTCTTGATTTCTTGATTTCCCGATTTCTTGATTTCCCGATTTCTTGATTTCAGAGATAACCGATGGGTGAACGGTTACCTCTTTTTCCCATAAACCCGCATGAGCGGCGCTCACAACCAAGGATGAAAAAAACCATATCATCCTCACTCGTCATCCCCGCGAAGGCGGGGATCCAGAAGCACCGTACCAGCCATAACTCGTCATCCTCGCGAAGACGGGGATCCAGAAGCACCGTACCAGCCATAACCCGTCATCCCCGCCTTCGCCTGCCTGCTGCAGGCAGGCGGGAATGACGGGAGGGGAACAGTAATGACTGTTGTGGTGTTTTCTGTCTTTTTCATATAAAATCGCCCGGGTTTGTCATTATGATTAAAGCACCAGTCCTGTATTGCCGAATGCATCTATATAGGTCCGGGCATGTGCTTGGGACTTGTAAAAGGAAAGGGCAATGGATGACAGAGATGGACTGGAAAAAAGGATAGCCGCACTGGAAAAAAGGCTTGAAGAAAAAGATAGAGAGATAGACCGGCTCTGCAAGATCGAAGAGATGTACCATATAGTCACGGATAATACCTCGGATGTCCTCTGGATCCTGAACCTTGACCTGAGCCATCGTTACATCAGCCCTGCCATCAAAGACCTCACCGGATACACGGTCGAGGAATACATGGATTTGCCCTTTGGTGATCAGTTGACCACGGAGTCAGCCGAAAGGGTCTATAATTGCCTTGCCATGGAGCTCAAAAATGCAAACCCTGAGGATTTCCGTCGTTGTGTAACCATGGAACTTGAGCATAAACGCAGGGATGGGACCACATTCTGGGCAGAGGTAAAGGCCTCTTTTATATTTGATGACAAGGGCGGGGTGGAAGGCATTCGCGGGGTAACCCGGGATATCACGCAAAAAAGGGCATTGGAAAAAAAATTCAAGCAGGCCTTCAATACAATGAAGGTTGTAATGGACAATTTGCCGTCCGGCATAGCCATTGTGGGTAGAGACAGGCGTATTCGCACACTCAACCAGGCGGCCCTTGATATCATGGGGATTACTGATGCATCCAAAGTCATCGGGCAGGTATGCCATTCAAGGATCTGCCCTGAACAGGAGGGTCAATGTCCCATCCTGGACCTCGGGCAGGCCATAGATAAGGCCGAAAGAATAGTCCTGGGGCCCGGCAACAAGGCTGTGCCTGTATTCAAGACCGTGATTCCGATCAAGATTGAAGGCGAGGACGTGCTGCTTGAGAGCTTTATAGATATCACAGAGCAAAGGCGGATTCAAAAGGACCTGAAGGAAAGTGAACAGATGTTCCGTACCTATACAGAGGACTCCCCGGTCGCTGTCATGATAACAAAGGCAGACGGGGCATTGATATATGTCAATCCCGAGGCCTCCAGGGTTACGGGATACACACAGGGACAATTGCTGCACATGGATATCATGGATGTCATCCATCCGGCATTTCACCAGAAACTGGCCTCCAGAAGAGAAAAAAGGCTTGCCGGGCAAGCGACTGAAACCCGCTACGAGGTACAGATCAATCCCAAAGATGGGTCTGTTATGTGGGCGGATGTAAGCGTGAGGGTCATTGAATACAGGGGCGCTTCTGCGATCATGATCTGCTCCGTGGATATAACACAGAAAAAGGCAAGCGATCTCAGCCTGAGACAAAGAGAGGAACAATACCGCA
>JAYEKR010000168.1:0-2844 GCA_034661115.1 Thermodesulfobacteriota bacterium
TCGATGTGATTATCGGTTTGCACCCAAAGGCGATCAGGGCAATAAGAACAATCAGGACAAGGTTTCTTTTTTTCATCTGGTATTTCCTCCATTGTATAATTTAATCCAGAAATTTTAATATATCTAAAGAAACCTAGCAAGAAGTATTCCTTTATAGTGTGCCGTAATGAAAAGGGATATTTTCAGATTACCCAGAAATGGAAAATCTTTTCTTCTTTTGTGTAATCTATTGCCCTGTTTGTGATAATTATTTTTCTTTTGTGTAATGGTGGATTGCCATGGTGGACAGGATAAAGAGAACAGAGCTGAAATAAAATACATTATTCAGGTTGGACAGATCCATGATCAGGCCTGAGAGGACCGGTCCGGCGATCATTCCTATACCGAAGCATAGATGGTAGATGCCCATTGTAAATCCCAGCCCCATATTCTTTGTGTTTCTCACTACTATAGCGACTGCTGCCGGGGTTGCTATGGCCCCGCCAGTGCCGCCGATAATGCTCAGGACAAGAAAAGATGAAAAACGCGAACAAAGGGGAATGTAGGCCAGGATGACCCCGACCATCAGGGTCCCTGCAACAACCATGAATGTTTTGTCATATTTGTTCGCCAGGTATCCAAAGGGGGTCTGGAGTATGCCCGCGCACAACATGATGACGGACGAGAGTATGCCTATCTGTGTTGTAGAGATCTCTACCTTGGAAACCAGGATCGGCAAAAAGGTCATCATTCCGCTTTGCCCCAGAGAGATGATGATTGCAAAGAGGAGAAGCCCTTTCATTGCATCCAGGGCCAGGATGCCTTTGATCGATGGCTTGTCAGCAGTGGCCTCTGCTGGATTTTGTTTGGATGGTGTATGTCGGTATGCAGGGAGCCATATAAGGACAAACAGCAGAGCAACACACAGGAAAGCGGCCATTGCATAAAAAGGCATCTGGACGGAATATTTTTGTGCAAGGTAGCCCCCCATCAGTGGACCTGTCCCCAGTCCCAGGTAGATGAAGGTGTTGAATGTGCCCAAATATGACCCCTCCTTATCCTTTGGCGCAATGGATCCTGCATACGCCATGGCCGCGGTTTGTACCATGGCGCAGACAACACCCTCTGCCAGGCGGATTATGACAAGGTGCCAGGGGCTTGTCGCAATCACATAGAGCAGGGCCACCGGTATATGTAATGACAGTCCCAGTATGATGATGGGCTTGTATCCTATACGGTCTGATATCCTGCCTGTGATGGGATTGGCAATGGCCAGGGTTATGGCAAAGCTTGAAAAGATTATACCGATCATGGAGCCTGATGCCCCCATGTTCTCTGCGTAAAGAGGCAAAATAGGCAGAAGTATACCTATACCGATCATGGTGGACATGATGGAGATACATAGTGTAATCAATATACGTGTGTTCATATTCCTGATAGTTAACCAGATTAGGGCGGTGCTTGTCTATTTTATTCTTGGGTGGGGATTTATGAAAAAGGGATTTTATGGCAGTTAATTTGCTAATGAATTAAGGGGAGAGAAAATATATGAATTTTGTTCAAAACATGACTGGTATATGGAAGGACCTGGTTGAGATAAGGAATATACTGGGCCTTAAAAAAGAAATGGAACGTAATCAGGTTATGGATCCTCATGCATTGAAGGCATTACAGGATAAAAGGTTCAGGAGGATATTAAGATATGCTGTAAAAAACTCCCCCTTTTATCGGGACTTTTATCAAGGTATTGATATTGAAAATTGTTCACTGCAGGATCTCCCTGTCCTGCAGAAACGGGTAATGATGGATAATTATGACCGTTTTGTCACAGACCCCAGGTTGAAGATAAAGGACCTGCAGGCGTTTTTGTCTGACCGTTCCAATGCTGCCAAACCTTTCAAGGATGACTTTGTTGTCATCAATTCATCAGGCACATCCGGCGAGATGGGTACAATGGCATATCACTGGAGAGAATTTGATCATGCCTTTGCCTCTGCCATGGCAAGGGGTAATTCTTTTCCCGTTACCCTGCGTTCTCTGATAGGATATTTTTTTGGGGAAAGGATTCGTGTGGGCAATGTAATGATGACCAACGGACATGCAGCCAGCTTTATTACTGCAAAGCGTATATCGATGGATCCGGATAATCGTATAATGGGAAACAGGTTTTTTTCCGTCTTTACCCCCATGGATCAGCTGTGTGAAGAACTCAATGCGTTTCAGCCCCATGTACTGCAGGCCTATTCGACCGCCCTTATCATGCTGGCCCATGAGCAGATGCAGGGCAGGTTGAAACTGAGGTTCGATGATCCCAGGTCCTCTATTGTGGCCCTGAGCGAACCGGTCACAGACAAGATGCGGCAGATGTGCCGTGAGGCCTTTGGCATGGAGATCACCAATACATACGGGTCATGCGAAAGCATTGTCATGGCAAGGGAATGCGAGGCGCACAGGGGCATGCATATAAATGCTGACTTTGTTATCCTGGAGGTGGTGGACGACGCATATCAGCCGGTTGCCCCCGGCAAAACCGGGACAAAGCTGTTGGTGACCAACCTCTATACCTATGCGCAGCCGATAATACGCTATGAACTTCAGGACCGGGTATGCCTTGACCCTGCCCCCTGTACCTGCGGCAACAATTTGCCCCTCATACGCTCCGTCGATGGGCGGACCGATGAGATTATATGGATATCAAGGCCTGGTGGTGGTTATGAACCCATACACCCGTACATATTTTTTGTGCCGACGCTTAATAATCCCGGGATAAGGGAGTACCAGGCCGAACAGGTCGAAAGGGACAAGGTGATATTCCGTATTGTTCCTACGAAGGAAGGGTCCATGACCGATGAGAGCGTGACCGCT
>JAYEKR010000169.1:0-13696 GCA_034661115.1 Thermodesulfobacteriota bacterium
GATAGCTGATCGCACCCTTTCCCGGCTTTCCCTTACCGCATTATCAGGAAGACCAACAATGGAAAAAGAGGGCAGGCCGTTATGTACGTCCGCCTCCACGTTTATCTTTAAGGAGTCTGTCCCCCACAGGGCGGCAGAATGTACGATTGACATCATGGTGTTAATATTAAGAGGTCCAAACCCATTGTCCATAAAAATATCCCGAAATCTGTTTCTTGCATATCTCTGGGTTTCGGGATAAAGGGTTTTTATGAGATTTTTGCTGACAAACGATGACGGTATATATGCACAGGGACTTTATGCCATCAAACAGGAGCTTGAAAAATACGGGGAGGTGATTTTGATCGCCCCTTTGACGCAGCAGTCGGCCGTGGGGCACACGATCACGATATCAGACCCGCTGAAGGTCATACCCATTTATCGGTCCGGGTCTTTTTATGGCTATGGTATCAGCGGGTCCCCTGCGGATTGTGTCAAACTGGGGGTCTCCTGTATCATGGATCCTTTGCCGGATGTGGTGGTATCCGGGATCAACAGGGGTGAGAATATCGGTATCAATATACTGTATTCCGGGACGGTCTCAGCGGCCACCGAGGCGCTGATTCTCGGTTTCAGCGGGCTGGCCCTGTCCGTGGACAACTATCTTGATCCTGATTACAGGGCATGCAGCGTGTTTGGCGCCAGACTGGCATCCAGACTGGCCGAGATGGATGCACCCCTTGAATGCGCATTGAATGTCAACTGCCCCTCTGCGTCCATTGATGAGATATGCGGCGTCAGGTGGACAAGGCAGGGTAATTCCAGGTTTGTGGATAGGTTTATCAAGAGAGTGGACCCGCGGGGTAATACATATTACTGGCAGGCAGGCATGACGACTGTCCTGGATGAATCACCGGACACGGATGCAGTATGTCTGAAACAGGGGATGATTTGTGTTACTCCTATACATTACAGGCTGGGTGCAATCCCGGATACAAAAACGCTGCATACCATTGACCTTGAGGGGATACTCAATGGAGCTTAAAGACCTTGAAGATGAGGCAGGGTATGTGTTTAATAACCGGGCGTTTTTGAAACAGGCCCTTACTCATCCCACCTATGTCAATGAACACCCACTGGAGTGTAGTGGCGATAACCAGCGGCTTGAGTTCCTTGGAGACACCGTGGTGAATGCCGCGATTACCAGATATCTCTATGACGCCTTTCCCCTGGACCAGGAGGGTCTGCTTACAAAAAAACGTGCCGAGCTTGTGAGCGAAGGCGGGCTTTGTATGATCGCCAGGTATATACATCTGGGTAAATATCTTTTTATGGGAAGGGGAGAGGCCCTCCAGGGCGGAAGAGACAAGGACTCCATACTTTGCGATGCCTATGAGGCCCTGATCGGCGCGATATCTGTCGATTCTGATTTCAATACGGCTATCACCAAAGTGGGTGCCCATTTCCATGGGGCCAGGGGATCCATGAAAGATGTATTGATTACAGACTATAAATCCATTCTCATGGAATATTGCCAGTCAAAAAAGGCATGCCAGCTCCAGATAGAGGTGGTCTCTGAAACAGGGCCTGAACATGACAAGGTCTTTGTGGTTGAGGCAATGATCAACCAGAGACATGCAGGGACCGGTCGCGGGGCGAACAAAAAGGCGGCGGAACAGGACGCATGCAGGGAGGCCCTGGAATCGTCAGGCATTCTCCCATAGTCATCCCTGTCTTTGTCTCAAACCTGGGCTGCCCGCAGCGATGTGTCTTCTGTGACCAGAGACAGTTTTCCGATCCGGTTGAACCGGATCGTGTTCCGGAAATAGTCTCAGGGTTTCTCCATGGATGTTCCCGTCCGGAGGAAAGGTTTCGCATGCTCGCCTTTTATGGAGGCACTTTTACAGGGATAAAAACCCCACTGCTTGAGAGGTATCTCCTTGTTGCCTCCAGCCTTGTGAAACAGGGGGTGATACATGCCATCAAGGCCTCAACCAGGCCGGACACAGTGGATACAGAGATCCTGGAACGACTCAAAGACAAGGGCTTTACCGCCCTGGAGCTTGGTGCCCAGTCCATGGATGATCATGTTCTGGAGCTGAGTCAGAGGGGGCACAGTGCAGGGGATGTTGAAGATGCATCCAGATGCATAAAGGCATCCGGCCTTGACCTGGGGCTTCAGATCATGCCCGGGCTGCCTGGAGAAGACCGGGAAAGCTTTCTCAAAGGCATCGAAAGGATCATTGAGCTTGGGCCGGAGACCTCACGGATATACCCCACTGTTGTGATGAAAGGCACCAGGCTCGAGGAGATGTATTTGGCGAAGGCATACACCCCCCTTGATCTGGACGAGGCCATCAACCGAAGCCTCTTTGCCTACATACGCTTTACACATGCGGGTACAAGGGTGCTCCGAATGGGGCTGCCCCCATCTAAGATGCTTGAAATCACGGCCGGGCCATACCACCCCTCCTTTGGTTTTCTTGTAAAATCAAGAGGGTATGCAATAATGGCAAAGAGGCTGCTTTCTTCTGGCAGCAAAGACCCTGTCCTGAGGGTCAATCCCCGGAGTGTCTCTGAGCTTCTCGGATACAGGCGAAAGAATATCACTGAGCTCGGGTTTTCTTTTGTTGCAGACCCGGACATACCCTTGGAATGTATATGTAAAGAAAATACTTGCCTGTATTTCAAGGATATTATAGACTATATTTTATGAGTACACCTATATACAGGATGGACGAGACCCCGGTTCTGCCGGAGCTTGCTAATAAGGTGTTGAGGCTGGCCCTGGATGAAAAGGTGTCCATGGCCCGTCTTTCCGGGCTTATTGAAAAGGATCAGGCCCTTACGGCAAGGATACTTTCCCTTGCGAACTCAAGTTTTTACCGGCGTTCCAGGACCATTTACACGGTGCGTGACGCCGTGGTTGTCATGGGCATAAGCGGTGTCAAGACCATGGCCCTGGGCCTGTGCGTCCTGGATATATTCCCTCCTGTAAAGGGTTCTGCCCTGGACCATACCGCCTTCTGGCGTCACAGTATTGCATCTGCGATCTATGCCAGGTCCATGATGGACCTTATTGATGATTCTCTGGCCGCAAAGGCCTTTTGTGCGGGGCTGCTGCACGATATAGGGAAGATTGGGCTCACCCTGACACAGACTCAGGCGTATGCCGGGGTGCTCAAAGAGGCCGAGGACGGGGACAGGCCATTGATCGATATTGAAGAGGAACTACTGGGTACAACCCATGCCGAGGTGGGTAGAGAGATGCTTAGCCTCTGGGACATCCCGGACCTGTATGCCGAGGTCGTCTGGTCTCATCATGCGCCCATAAAGATACTCAATGATGAACAGCTGAAGATCTCGGGTATCGTGCATATTGCAAACATCCTTTCCCATATGACATATATGGGCGCATCAGGAAACAACTATCCCCAGAAGATGACAAACGCACTCCTGAAACGGTTTTCCCTGTCATCCGACATGCTTGACAATCTTATGAAGACGGTCCCTGGCGAGATTGATTCCGTGTGCAGGGATATCGGCCTGGGCGATGATACACAGGGGCTTTTCCGTCTGGTAAACCGTGCCAGTATGAGGCTCTTTGGAAACTTTATCTCATTAAAGGAAAAGACATCGAGGATAGAGCATACCAATCTATGTTCGCAGACCCTTGTGCGTCTCCTGGAATCCATGAATCACGCAGCAAAGGTTACCGAGGTCCTTGAGGGCGCGTCCATGCTTCTCTTTGATTCCGGGATGATAAACGGTTTTCTCGGTGGTCTTAAGCGCGACAAGATCAATCTGGTATACGAAAAGACCCAGGAGGATGAAAGGTATTTCAAGGTCAGTGATGCGGAACTCAATGCAATCATTTTTTCAGGGGATTATCCTTCAGGGACGCGTCTTGCTTCGGGCGTCTTTGTCTATCTTGATACAGGGGATAATGCCTTTGATGACGATCAGGGGTTTATCTCGTCTGTTATTCAGGCCATTACCTCTGCGCTGAGGAGGGTATCCGCAGAGGACGCACAAAGCGAGCAAAAAGACCTTTTGAGGAAGGCCCTTTTGAGGTCGTCCGGGGAGACACAGAAGGCGAGACAGATGTATGACCTTTTACGTGAACTCGTGGATGCCTCGCTGGTCGGATTATGCATGCTGGACGACAGTGGAACAATCTGTATGGAGAACGAAAAGGCCTCTCAGATATGGAATCTGGTCGGCATTGATGACCAGAATATTGTCTCCGGCCTTCACACAGACCCGGGTGAAATTTTGAAAAATTCGATTATCCACAGGAAAGAATGTGATATCCGCTGGGATATTCCCCCTCAAACCCTCAGGTTTGTATGTACCCCTTTACAGGCAAATAACCAGGTGCTTGTCATGATGTGGGATATCACGTCAGAGGTCAGGGAAGAACAGCGCATGCTTTCCTGCGCGAGGATGAGCGTGGTGGGCAACCTGGCCGCTTCCATGGCACACAATATGAAAAGTCCTTTGGGTGCATTACAGGGCTTTGCCAGTATCATCCGGGATGATCTTAAGAGCGACCGAATCCATGTATCGAGAGGTGATCATGATGATGAGGACCTCCCTGAGATGATAGACAATATGGTATCGGCCTCGGGTAATGTCCTGGATATTGTAAACCAGTTGCTCAATCTTACCAGAAAATGGGACAGTCCGGCAAGACAAACTGACCTTAATGCCTTTGTTGACCAGGTTTTCCATCTATTACAGGCCCAGGCGGATTCTGCCGGGGTGGGGCTGAAAAAAGAGGTGATCCTTTCTAATGCCTTTATTCATGCCGAGGCCCTCAAGCAGGTAATCACAAACCTTGTCATGAACGCGATTGCGGCCTCGCCTTCTAAGAGCGATGTGGTTGTTCGTATCTGGGCAGACAAGGGGGATATGGTCTTTTCTGTTATGGACAAAGGCATGGGTATGTCGGCAGACAAGGCGGAAAAGGTGTTCGAACCCATGTACACGGACTGGCCTGACAAGACCGGCATGGGCCTGGGCCTGGCCCTGGCCCGGGAGATTGTAGAGAACATCAATGGTCAGATCAATGTCAGAAGTAAGGAGAACAAGGGCAGTGTGTTTGAGGTGCGTATACCCGAGGCAAAGCAGTCATAGAAATGGAAAAAAAGATTCTTATCGTTGAAGACAACGACGTCTTTCGCAATTATCTTTATCAGGTACTCAAATATGATTATGATGTAACCGCAGTATCTACCCCCCTTGCTGCCCTTGAATCCCTGGAGAACCATAAGTTCTCTCTTATGATCACAGATCTGAGGATGCCGGGTATGGATGGCAGAGATCTTGTCATAAAGGTCCACAAAAGGTTGGATGCCAACCTCATGGTGATCGTGATTACCGCGTTTGAGGATGACTGGCCAGTTGACGATGCCATGTCTTCGCATGTCTTCCGGTATCTCAAAAAGGGCGCTTTTATGCCCAGTGAGCTCCGGCAAAACGTGGATAAGGCGCTTGAGATGCGTGATTCCATGGTTATGCTGGATACATATCAAAGGTCATCAAAGGCAGATAATGGCGTGTACTGGGATCTCTTTGAACACATGGCAGATGCATTTTTTGTCTGTGATGTGCATTTGAGACCCATTGTGCTCAATAAGGGTTTTGAGACCCTGACCGGATACGGACTGGACGCATTTAAGGCGGGAACCCTTGTCGATCTCATAGATATAGAATATCGGCAGCCGGCCAAAGAGGTCTTTGACCGGCTTATAAAAGGCCTTTCACCTGCCTGCCCAGAGATAGGGATTCGCCACAAGGATGGTTCGGCCATAAAGGTTCATGTATGGGCAAAGTTTGTAAATGATGTTTCAGGGCTTTCCCATGCCATTATAGGAGTGGTGCATGATGTACAAAAGATTCCCCTGGCAGGCGAGGGTATGGCAGGATTACCCGGGAAATCAGGCAGGGGTATACCGGCGTTTGGTGATGATTTTTCCAGGATTGTCGAGAGGGTGGATGATATCGTCCTCTTGTTTGACAACAATCTTGTATGCCGGTATGTCAATGCCCGCATAAAAACGATTTTGGGGTATGCCCCGGAAGAGATTATAAACCGGGCCGTTGCATGGAAGGATATCGTGTGTCCGGAGGATTATCACCTTGTAACGGGGTTTATCGGGTCCATACACAGAAAAAAAACACAGGACAGGGTTTATCACGCGGATATCCGGGTACGTAATCTCAAGGGAGAGCACCTGAGTCTGTCCTGTCATGCCTTTATAGGTTATAATAGCAAGGGGGATCTGGCGGGGGTGGATGTTTTTGCCGAGGATATCACGCAAAGGGTCATGGCCGAGGAGCGCCTCAAGGAGGCGAACAAAAAGATTCTGGAACTCAATACACGTCTGAGCAAGGATGTGGGAAAGAGGATACATAAACTCAGGGCCTCGGAGTCGCGTTACCGGCAGATAGTGGAAGGCTCAGGGGATGTCGTTTTTTCCGTGGATAAAAAGGGGTGTCTCCTGTTTATGAACAAAAAAGGTCGGTCTGTACTGGGGATGGACATTGCAGATATCCTGGGCAAACCCTACCTGGACTTTATCTCCGGCGTCCATCCCAACAAAGCAATGGATGCAGCCATATCCATGGCGGTCAAGGGTGAGGAACCTCTGTCCTTTGACTCTCAAGTAGAGACTACCTCCGGTACCAGGGTGTTCAACAGTCTCCTGAAAAAAACAGGTCAGGGGGATGAATATATCTGCGTATCCCGGGATATTACAAAAGAGGTCGCGAAAAACAAGCGGTTGACCCTGCTTGCCAATATCGAACATTACAGTGCAGACGCGATCATGGGGCTTGACAATGACCGCAACATCATTTCGTGGAACCATGGGGCGGCCATGATGTTTGGCTGGAGAGAGGATGAGGTGCTCGGCAAATCGGCCTTTATCATCATCCCGGATGAGGCAAGGACAGAGGCAACAGGGATTATGGACAGGGTCAAAAAGGAAGGCTTTGTCCGGGATATGGAGACAAAGAGAAAGACAAGGGATGGAGAGATCCTTTGTGTCTCTCTCACACTGACCGCGATCAGGAACAAACAAGGTAATGCCATTGGGTTTTCCGCCATGATCAGGGATATCACCTCACAAAAAAAGATGGAGGAGGCCCTTGTCCAGACAGAGAGGCTTGCCGCGGCCGGCAAGATCTCCGCAAGTATTGCACATGAGATAAACAATCCCCTCTATGGGATAAAGAGCTGTCTTAACCATGTACTGAACACAAAAAAAATGGAAATAGACACAGGGTTTGTCCGTCTTGCCATCAAGGAGAGTGACCGGATCGCGGACCTGATCCGCAACATGAAGACCTTTTACATGCCTACCGAAGGCAGGGTCATAACCAGGGACATGAATGACCTTGTAAAAGACCTGGTTGTATTCAACCGGAAATATCTTGAAGAAAACCGGGTGAAGCTAAATGTCATAAAGGGAGACAATACAACGGTGGAATGCGTAGCTGACCAGATAAAACAGGTCTTTCTCAACCTGTTTACCAATGCGGTAGAGGCCATGCCCAATGGCGGAAGGCTCGAGATCGAGACAAAGTCAGAGGGATCTTGTGTAAAGGTGATCTTCCGTGATACAGGTATCGGCATAACCGACGACGACATGGACCATATCTTTGATATGTTTTACAGCAAAAAGCCCAAGGTCAAGGGTGTGGGCATTGGGCTGTCCGTGAGCTATGGCATAGTGAACCGGCATGGGGGAAACATCGAGGTGAAGAGTTATGATGGAAATGGTACAACCTTTACTGTTGTCCTGCCGGTAAAGACCGCATGGGGCAGGCAGATGTCCCTGGATCTCAGATAGAAAGGGTATGGAGTTTCGGTCCGGTTTTGTCTCCATTATCGGGAGACCCAATACAGGCAAATCCACCTTTTTGAACCATGTCCTTGACTACAGGCTTTCCATAACAACAAAAAAGCCCCAGACAACCAGACAGAATATCCAGGGGATATGGAATGGCCCTCAGGCCCAGATCATTTTTCTGGACACACCGGGTGTGCATGAGGTGGACCGTCCTTTGAACCGATATATGCTGGACAGCGCCCTTTCAGGGGTTTCAGATGCAGATATCGTGATAATGATGACTCAGCCGTCAGACCGGGGTTCTGACCTGAAGGGAGTCGTTTCTTATCTGGAACGATCCGAGGCAAGGACGATTCTGGTTCTCAATAAGAGTGACCTTATCGATGCACGCGAGATCAGGAGAAGGCTCGATGAAGCGGGGGACCTCTATGGGTTTATTGAAAAATTGTCCATTTCCAGTCTCTCCGGTAGAGGCATACCAAAGCTCATGGATTGCCTGATAGATGCCCTGCCCGAGGGGCCCAGGTATTTCCCTGAAGATATGATCAGCGATAAGAGCATGCGGTTTATCTGCCAGGAATTGATACGTGAAAAGGTCTTTACCCTGACGCATCGGGAGGTGCCCTATGCGGTTGCGGTCCAGGTCGAGGAGTTTAGGGAGGATGATGATCCGGTCTATATTGGCGCGGTCATCCATGTGGAAAGGACATCTCAAAAGGCGATTATTATCGGAAAGTCAGGCAGCATGCTAAAGGAGATCGGCAGGCAGGCCAGAAAAGATATGCAGAGACTCCTCGGGCAGCGGGTGTATCTGCATCTCTTTGTCCGCGTGACCAGGGACTGGTCAAAAAATCCGAGAATGATGAAAGAGCTGGGGTATAAATAATGCCGGTTGTAGCCATTGTAGGAAGACCCAATGTGGGGAAATCAACCCTGTTTAACGCACTGGTACGGGATAAGCGGGCCATTGTCGGGGCACAGAGGGGTATAACAAGGGACAGTATTTATGCATTGTGGCACCTGGATGATGACCTTGATGTGGACCTGGTCGATACCGGGGGGTTTGACACCCTGCTGGACTCGGAGATCTCGCATGCCATGAGGAAAAGCACCATGCGGGCCATCCAGGATTCCGATTTCCTCTTGTGTGTGTTTGACGCGGCAAGCGGCATTACCCCGGATGATGCAGAGCTTGTCAGCGTTTTGAGACAGACGAATGCCGCTGTGATCTATGTGGCGAACAAGGTGGATGATCCAAATGGCGCATTAGGGGCATCCATGCTCTATGACATGGGGATCGGGGAGTTTGTCGAGGTATCAGCGCTCAACCGTTCCGGCCTCAAGGAGATTGAAAACAGGCTGAGACAGAGGTTTTCCGGCCCGGACATTGCTGCGGCCCTGAGGGATGATACGGCCTTGACAAGGGTCGTTATCATGGGAAGACCCAATGTGGGAAAGTCCATGCTCCTTAACCGTATCACAGGTAAGCAGAGATCTATTGTATCTGCCGAGGCAGGCACCACAAGGGATTGTGTGGATATACAGTTTACACACAATGGACATGAATACCTGTTTGTCGATACAGCGGGGATGAGGAGGCGGACACATATCCAGGACGAGATCGAACATCTCAGTGTAGGCCATTCCATCCGCAGTGCTCAAAGGGCGCATGTCTGCCTGGTCCTCATAGACCCATTGGAGGGGATCACAGACCAGGACCGAAGGCTCGTCAGCATTATCATAAATCACGGCAGGGCCCCTCTCATGGTCATCAACAAGACGGATCTTATTGACGCGGCGCAGAAAGACCGGGTGGGATCAGATATATCTTATCTCATGCGCTATATGCCCGATCTTGAAACCATCTTTGTCTCTGCACTTACAGGCCATAATGTGAACCGGATCTTCGGTATGATCGATAAATTGTTTGAAAAGGTTACCATGAAGGTTCCGACCCCCAGGATCAACCGTATCCTGCAGGAGATAGTGGAGAGGAACCCTCCGCCCGTAATCAGGGGCAAACGCCCCAAGTTTTTGTATGTCACCCAGACCAAAAGCATCCCCCCGACATTTCGTATTGTATCAAGCCGGCCAAAGGCGATATCGCATCAGTATTCCAAATATCTTTCAGGCGCCATAAAAAAGACCTGCGGCCTGGAGGGCGTCCCGGTAAGTCTTTATTTTGTAAAGAGGTGAGGCATCAGGTATTGCTGTTGTGTTTTCCGTAGCCGTTCACGGCTTGAAATTAGAATTTGGAAATTAGAAATGTAGCCGTTCACGGCTTGAAATTAGAAATTGGGGAGAAATGAAACGAGTTTACGAGCTGGCAGAAGCGTTATCAGATATGGTCTGGCACGATTTTGATAAATAGTTGAAAAACTCGGGCCAAAGTTGAATGTGTTCGTCAACAGTACAAAAGCATAAAGGCCCTCAGGTGTTTGTCCATGCCAGGGCGGGTCAAGGGGGTGTATGCATAGGCATCCAGCCTTTTTTTGTGACTTCTGGTGCGTTTTTTTGATGCCCTTTGTTCTTCCTCTGAGATATTATCTTCCACATCCACTTTAAAGGTCTGGCTGAGTTGAAGGACGAGTGATACAGGAGGGACGCATTCATCTTTCTCAACCTGTTCAATGAGCCCCATGGGATACCCTGTCTCCAGGGCGAGGTCTTCGATACTCATACCCTTTTTTTTGCGTAATGCCCTTATCCTCTGGCCAAAAGATTCTTTTTTGTTTTTCTTCATATTACCCCCAATCTCATGGTATGGATTTTGGAACAAGACCCTGGACTCTTATCTACAGCAAGCTACGGAGAATCAAACCCATGCCTTGCCTGTCCGCAAGAGTGAATACAAACAGGAATACTGAATATCCCTTTGAATATATTACAATAAATCTAACATATTGGCATGCAGGTTCTCTTTATATGAAAAGACAGGAACACCACCACAGTCATTCCCATTCCCCTCCCGTCATTCCCATTCCCCTCCCGTCATTCCCGCGAAGGCGGGAATCCAGTGTCCCAGATGGGTCGGCGTCTCTGGATCCCCGCCTTCGCATGGGTGACGCAGAAAGCGCTTCCGGTCTCCGGTCTCCGGGATCCCCGCCTTCGCCTGTCTGCGTGCGACGCACTTCGCAGGCGGGGATCCCGATTTGGGGAGACCTGGTTTTTCCGTCCCTGGTTGTGAGCGCAGCTCATGCGGGTTTATACCATGGTGATTGCGTCCATGGGACACTCTTCTGCGCAAAAACCGCAGCCTATGCAGGTCTTTTCTGCAGCCAGGAAGGGATAGCCATGCATATCTTTTTTGCTTGTGGCGTCAGAGAGTTCTATACAGCCCACAGGGCAGGTCTCGATGCATATATTGCATGAAGCGCATAATTCTGTGTTAAATTGGGGTTTCTCCCATTCTGAGCGCTTGACCTTTTCGCAGGGCCTGTCATTTTGGTCAATAATGGCATTTATGGGGCATACCTTTCCGCAGGCCCCGCACTCTATGCAAATATCCCCATCTATATCATATCTCTTTTTTTTCTCACCGTGTATGGCATCGACAGGGCATATCCTTTCGCAGGCGCTGCATCCATTACACCCATCCGTTATCTTGTATGACATTATTTCCCTCCTGCTTCTGGTTCAATCCCAAGCCTGGTAAGATTCTGTTCGCTGGGTTTACCGTTTGTCGTGTCCCATCCAAACTCATTCCAGTAATCACTCATCATCGTATTGAGATCAACGGTCCTCCCCTTGTTTGGGCCTTCAAGCTGGGGCGGTATTCCAATGGCCCTGTCGCTGGGTTTGAATGCCTTGGGTTCAATCCCATGTTTTACACCAAAGGCCTGCTTGATGGTCTGGATGCGTTCACCTATTGCCATGTATTCTTCCGGGGTCTTGTTGAACCCTGTTGCGGCATTGAGCCATTCAAACACAGGTGTTCGATCCACGCCCATGAGCAACCCGAACAGGCAGAAACCCGCTGAATTTGCCAGGCTCATGAATTTGCTGCTGGCTGCCGCCTCTTCTGCCTTGTTTTTGTCTGCCACGAACTTGCTGTTTTTGTTGTACAGGTATTTGATCTTTGGCACACCCTTAACCCTTTTCCACAGATGGAACATCTGGTAGTAGAGCTGTGATCCTATGGTATGCCTTCCCGGTGTGGGCTCCACACAATAATGCAGGGCAAAACCCGGGTCATTGCGTCCGTCATGCATGGCCATCTCCTGGCCCCCGGCATGTATGGCGCAGTTTTCAGCGCCCTTGCCAATACGCTCTGCGGCGATCTTTGAACCATCGGCAAGTATATCTCCGATACCCTCACGCCGGATCATTTTGTGTATGAGTGCCACGATCGCGCTTGTGTTTCCCCATGAAAGATCAAGGCCGTCTGTATCCTCCATGGAAAGGATGCCCTTTTCATAGCATTCAATGGCAAAGGCCACTGCCCCTCCTGCGGATATGGAATCCATGCCTGCACGGTTGAGGAGCTCATTGAGGTAAAAGACACTGTCTGCATCCTCGTTCATCAAAAGTCCGCCCAGGGCGAGCACGGTCTCATATTCGGGTTTATGTGTCTCTGAGAATTTGCCCGAGGTCGAACATATCCCACCGCACCCCAGGGGACATGAATAACAGTGATATTTCACCTTCTCGCAATCGGTAAAGACATCCGGGTTTGTGGACTTGGACCTTTTCGGCCCCCAGTCCTTTGAACTGCCCATCCAGTTTTTGATTGGAGAGTCACCCATGCCGACGCTCATCTGGTTCATGCTTACCGTTCCCCAGGCCCTCAGCAGGGTCTTATAGAGCATGCCATCCATGGCCATCTCTGTGGGAAGTTTGCCAAGCAGCCCCCCGACATAGGCCGTGGCCGGTCCAGGGAACATCGGCGGCTGGAACTGTACCCACTTATTGCATTGCCGGCTCAGCCTGTGGACCTCTTCCTTGTTATACACCGGGATACGTCTGGCGCCATCGAGCACCAGGGCTTTGAGTTTTTTTGATCCCATGACCGCGCCCAGGCCGGACCTGGCGGCTATACGGCCCTTGTCATTGCATATACCGGAGATAAGCGAACACCCTTCACCCGCCTGGCCGATGGTCGCCACGCCTGCACCGGGTCTGGTATCTTTGAGAAGAGTCTCTTCGGTTTCAACCGCGTCCTGACCCCATAGATGGGATGCATCCCTTAACTCTGCATGGGAATTTTTTATATACAGGTATACAGGTTTTTTGCTGATCCCTGTAAAAAAGATGCCGTCATACCCGCATCTCTTGATTGCAGGTGCAAACGATCCGCCGCAGTTGGCATCACCCCATCCACCGGTAAGGGGTGATTTGCCCACAACTGTCCATCTGCCGGTAAACAGGCTCCCTGTCCCTGTCAGAAGACCGGGGACAAAGCCCAGCATATTATCCGGGCCAAGGGGATCCGCACCCTTTGGCACATATTTGTAGAGCATATATGCCCCCAGTCCCATGCCGCCAAGATATTTTTCATAGACCTCGTCTTCAATGGCCTCCTGCCTACATTCCCCTTTGTCCAGATCAACGATCAGGACCTTGCCCATACATGCATAATCCATATATTCCCCCCTTATGTTATCCGTTCGTTTTCTTTACCAGACGAACACATTCACAATATATATCATAGACTAGAAGAAAAGACATTCATGATTTATATGAAAAAGACTTAGAACACCACCACCGTCATTTCCGTTCCCCTCCCGTCTCCCGTCTCCGTTCTTCTGGATTCCCGCGTTCGCCTGCCTGCTGCAGACAGGCGAGAATGACGAGGAGGGAGAGGGAATGACAAACCTGTCAATTGGCTCACTATCCTTATGTTTTTGTCTGCGTAATCT
>JAYEKR010000170.1:0-13641 GCA_034661115.1 Thermodesulfobacteriota bacterium
GGTGCCTTTTTCCCGAGGATCCCGGCCCGGTGATTGATTGTCTCAAGCTCTGAGGCACTTTCGCAATTAAACATCATGATCTCGGCATCAAGGGCCATGTCAATCTCTTTTGTCGTCTTACCCACGCCGGAATATACGATGTTTCCGGGCCGTATCCCTGCCTTTAAGGCACGAAAGAGTTCTCCTCCTGACACAACATCCGCGCCAATGCCCTGTGACGCCATATATGCAAGGATGGCCATGCTGGAATTGGCCTTCATGGCAAAACAGGTCTGGTGATCAATCCCTTCCAGTCCCTCTTCAAAGATCCGGACATGACGTCTGATGGTGGGCATGCTGTAACAGTAAAACGGCGTACCTTCCCTGTCGGCAATATCATCAAGCAGGACTTCACCGCAGTATAACCTTTTATCTCTATATTCAAAATCATTCATATCTCAGATCGTCTCCTAAGGCTTTCTCTGCGAGGGTCTGTCAGATAGTAACCGTTTTTTTGTACGCATTTACAGTTGGCCAGGTTTGTCGTCTCTCCCTCTTTTCTAATTTCGAGTTTTAATCCATCTTTCACCAGTTTTCACTTACTGTTTTTTTCCCGCACAACCTTTATCTTGCTCATCCACCTGGATCCCTCGGTCTCAAGAACCACACGATAAAGCATCTCATTGCTCTGTGGGTTTGGATCAATCAGGACAAAGGTGCCGCCCTTTTCAACGGTTTTTGTGTCTTTTATATCCAGATCATCCGTGCATCGAGGACATCCGCCCCAAGGTTTGCCAAGGAAAATGAGCCTTGAAGGTATGACATTACACGTCACCCTTGCCTGAGCTGATCCATTTTTGAATTCCATGGACTCGATCTCGATTCGTTCAGGCGCGGCCGGAGGCTGGGGGGGCAGCTTGCGTCCGCAGGAAACAACCAGCAGGAGCAGGCAACAGGCAATGAGCGCTCTATGCTTCATTACAGAGATGATGAAGGAGGTCTTCGGCCTTGTCAAGGGCGAGCGATACATTGTTTGGCGAGGTCCCGCCGTGACTGGTCTTTGCCTTTAAGGAACCTTCATCGCTTACACGTTCAAGAATATCGTCTGTAAAACAGTCTGAATATACCCGAAAATCCTCAAGCGTCATGTCCCCTATGGTGCGGCCCTGTTTTATGAGTGATGCAACGAGTTCTCCGGTAATATGGTGGGCCTGCCTGAAGGGAACCCCCTGTTTTGAGAGATAATCCGCTATATCCGTGGCCGTAATAAAGCCCATGCCCAGGGCAGCGGAAATGGCCTCATGGTTGAACACAAGGCCGTTCAGAAGACCTGTCATCATCTCAATGCAGATTTTTACCGTATCTATGGCATCGAACACAGGCCATTTATCCTCCTGCATGTCCCGGTTATATGCCAGGGGGAGGGCCTTCATCGTGGTGAGGATATTGATCAGGTCTCCGTAGACCCGGCCAACCTTGCCCCTGATGAGCTCCGCCACATCCGGATTTTTCTTTTGAGGCATGATGGAACTGCCTGTGCTGTAGGCATCCGGGAGTTCCACAAAGGAAAATTCCTGGGAATTCCAGATGATGATCTCTTCGGACAGCCGGCTGAGGTGCATCATCACCGTGCAGGCAGCGGCAATGGCATCTATGACAAAATCCCTGTCACTGACGCCGTCGATCGAGTTTGCGCATGGTGCGTCAAAACCCAGCTCTTCGGCGGTCATGAACCTGTCAATGGGGTGAGGGGTGCCTGCAAGGGCAGCGCTACCCAGGGGAGACACATTGAGCCTTGTCATGGCATCATTGAACCGAAGGTAATCGCGGTAAAACATCTCCAGGTAGGCCAAAAGGTGATGACCAAGGCTCACGCCCTGTGCATGCTGAAGATGGGTCATGCCGGGGATGATAGTATTTTGCTGCGCCTTTGCCCTGTTCAGGATCTCTCCCATGAGAGAGACAAGCCCTTTTTTGACAATAACCAGTTCATCCCGGACATATAGTCTCAGGTCAGTGGCCACCTGGTCATTACGGCTGCGGGCCGTGTGGAGTCTTTTGCCCGCATCACCGATACGGTTTGAGAGTTCCGCCTCGATATTCATGTGGACATCCTCAAGGCCGGGATCAAAAGAGAATCTCCCCTCTTCGATATCTGTCTGGATGGACGAGAGCCCCTCTTTGATGGCATCTGCATCTTCTCTGGATATGATACCTGTTGCACCGAGCATAGTGGCATGGGCCTTACTTGCCCGTATATCCACCTCATAAAGCCTCTTGTCCATGTTTACAGACTCGGTGAATTCCTCAACCCGGTGATCCGTGGCCTGCCCGAACCGGCCGGCCCATGGTTTATCCGCCATTATATTGCCTTGCCCTCATCTTCAGTCTCAATGCATTGAGACTGATAAACCCCTTTGCATCCTTCTGGTCATAGACCTCGTCTTCATCAAAGGTGGCCGTTTCCGGGCTGTACAGGGAATTGTCCGATCGCCTGCCCGTAAGGATACAGTTGCCCTTGTAGAGGGTAAGCCTCACATCCCCGTTTACATCCCGCTGAGACTCATCGATCATCCGCTGTAGCATCTCTCTCTCCGGTGCAAACCAGTACCCGTTATAGACAAGGGTGGCATAGCGGGGCATGAGCTCGTCCCTCAGGTGCATCACCTCCCGGTCCATGGTAATCTGTTCCAGGCCACGATGCGCGGCCTTCAGTATGGTCCCTCCGGGTGTCTCATAGATACCCCGTGATTTCATGCCCACATAACGGTTTTCAACGATATCCACCCTGCCGATACCGTTTTTACCTCCTAATGTATTGAGCTGGGTAAGGATGGCAGAAGGACCCATTTTTTTGCCGTCAATGGCCACAGGGTCACCGTTTTTGAAGGAAATCTCTATAGTTGTGGGGGTGTCCGGGGCATCCATGGGAGAGCATGAGAGAATAAACATATCCTCGTCCGGCGGGGTCCATGGGTCTTCAAGTATGCCTCCCTCAAAACTGATATGCAGCAAATTGCGGTCCATGCTGAATGGTTTTTTCTTGTTTACCGGGACATCTATGCCGTGTCTGGAGGCATAATCGATCATCTTGTCCCTGGATCTCAGCGTCCACTCATCCATCTTCCACGGGGCGATCACCTCGATGTCAGGGTTGAGTGCCCAGAAAGAGAGTTCAAAACGGACCTGGTCATTGCCTTTGCCCGTGGCACCGTGTGCAATGGCAGTGGCCCCCTCTTTTGCTGCGATTTCCACCAGGCGTTTTGCAATCAGTGGCCTTGCCAGTGTGGTGCCCAGGAGGTATGAGCCCTCATATACAACATCCGCCCTGAAGGCCGGGAACACATAGTCCCTTACAAATTCTTCTTTCAGGTCATCGATATATATCTTTGATGCCCCTGTCTTTTTTGCCTTTTCTTCCAGTCCATCAAGTTCCTCTGCCTGGCCCACATCCGCGGCATAGCAAATCACCTCATAATCCAACTCATCCTGCAGCCATTTGAGCATAACCGATGTGTCCAAACCCCCTGAGTACGCCAGTACAACCTTTTTTTTAGCCATAATCGCTCCTTTATTCTGAAAAAAGAATATCCATGATCGCCTCCTGTACATAGAGACGGTTTTTTGCCTGTTCCCATATAATGGACTGCTCGCCTTCGAGCACCTGCTGGGTTACCTCCTGTCCGCGGTGTGCGGGCAGGCAGTGCATGAAAACGGCACAATCATCCGCTGCTTCCATGACACCTTCATTCACCTGGAACGGGCTGAATATCCCTGCACGCAATGCGTGCTCATCCTCCTGGCCCATACTCGCCCATACATCCGTATTTACACAGATGGCATTGCGCGCCGCCTCAATGGGGTCGTCAAGGATACGGATTTTCAGACCCTTGTTTATCGCCCTGTCAAGGGTCATGCGATCCGGTTCATACCCTTTAGGGCATGCAATATCCAGGTCAAAACCAAAAAGCACGGCTGCATTGATCCATGAATTGGCCATGTTATTGCCGTCCCCTATCCATGCGATCTTTTTGTTTTTTATGGAGCCGAATCTTTCTGAAAGCGTAAAGCAGTCCGAGATAACCTGGCAGGGGTGGACAAGGTCGGTAAGGGCATTGATAACAGGGATCTCTGCCCAGGAGGCCATTTCCTCTATTCGTTCATGCTCAAAGGTCCTCATCACGATACCACTACAGTACAGGGAGAGTATCCGGGCCGTATCCTTGAGGGGCTCGCCCCTTGACATCTGTGAGGACCCGGGTGTCAGGACAATGGGATGTCCGCCGAGGCGGCTTATCCCTGTCTCAAAGGAGAGTCTTGTTCGGGTGGATGCCTTTTCAAAGACAAGTACAATGGTCTTGTCCTGCAGGCTTTTTGCCGGTCCTTTTTCCTTGAATGTCTTTGCCTTTTCAAAGATATCCCATATTTGGTCACGGTCAAGCCCCTGCATGGATAAAAACCCACGTTTTTTCATTATAGCCCCTTTTCCTTTAGCAGGAGATCGATCGTCTTTATGGCCTGGTCTATCTCTGTTCTGGAGATAATAAGCGGCGGAATCAGGCGCAGGGTATACCCTTTGATGACATTGAGGAGAATCCCCTTTTCAAGGCCGGCAGGTACCAGAGATGAAATATCCTGGTCCATGTCCACACCGATCATGAGTCCCTTGCCGCGGATCTCCTGTATACATGCATGCCTGTGGGAGAGGTCTTTCAACTCATCCATTAGATATTTTCCCTGTTCTGCGCTGGCCGCTGCAATATTTTCCTCCAGCATCACCTCCATGGTCGCAACACCGCAGGCCATGGCCAGGGGGTTTCCTCCAAAGGTGGAGGCATGGGAACCCGGGGTAAAACCGGATGCGATATCCGGCCTTGCAATGAGTGCCCCCACAGGGAAACCATTGCCAAGGGCCTTTGCCAGGGTCATGATATCCGGTTTTACGTCTTCGTGCATGTATCCGAAGAGCCTTCCTGTGCGCCCCATACCGGTCTGTACCTCATCAAGGATCAGGAGCAGTCCGTGATCATCACAAAACTGTCTGACTTTTTTGAGGTAGCCTGGCGGAGGTACATTGACACCGCCTTCACCCTGGATAGGCTCCAGCATAATGGCACCTGTATGGTCATCCAGGGCAGTCTCCAGTGCATCCATGTCGCCATAGGCCACGGTGTCAAAACCCTCTGGTATGGGGTCAAACCCTACCTTGAATCGATCCTGCCCTGTGGCGGCAACCGTGGCAAGGGTCCTTCCATGGAAAGAATTTGCACAGGTTATGATCTTTGATCTGACCTTGTTTTCTCTGATCATGCAGCGTCTTGCAAGCTTGATGGCCGCCTCATTGGCCTCGGCCCCGGAATTACAAAAAAACACCTTTGAGTCAAAGGTGTTTTTCACGATCATTTCGGCCAGGTTTTCCTGTATGGGTATGCCGTAGAGATTGGAGCAATGGAACATCTCATGTGCCTGCGTCTCAAGGGCCTTGATTACCCGTGGGTGCGCATGGCCCAAATTGCATACCGCAATGCCGGCCACCATGTCCAGGTAGCTTGTCCCCTTGTCATCCCATACCCTGCATCCTTTGCCCTTTACCAGATTAATGGGTAGCCGGGTATATGTATTCATCAAATATTCCTGCATCTTAATTATCCTTTATCATCTGTGTTCCGATACCTTCATCGGTCAAAAGTTCCAGTAATATGGAATAGGGTACACGTCCGTCAAGTATATGGGCCTTGCTGATGCCGCCCATGATTGCATCCATGCAGCACTCGACTTTCGGAATCATGCCCCCATGTATTATGCCGGAATCCATGAGGGCCCTGGTTTGTGCGATTTTCAGGCTGGATATGAGTTTTGAGTCTGCATCCAGGACGCCTGTTTCGTCCGTCAGGATAACCAATCGCTCGGCCTTGAGTTCTATCGCAATTTTTGATGCCACGGTATCCGCGTTGATATTATAGGTTGTCCCGTCCTCCCCTGATCCAAGGGGTGCAATGACCGCGACAAAGCCAGCCTTTTCCACTGCATCAATAATCTCCGGGTTTATACCTGTCACCTCTCCCACCTGCCCGATGTCTATGAGGTCAGCTTTTTTACTGGTGGCATGGTAGTATTTCCGGGCGCGGATAAGCCCGCCGTCCTTTCCTGAAAGGCCAACGGCCTGTCCACCGTCTGTGTTGACAAGGTTCACGATTTCCTTGTTTACCCGGCCAGCAAGCACCATCTCCACTACATCCATGGTTTTATCATCCGTGATTCTTTTACCGTCTATAAAACTGGATTCAATTCCCATTTTTGCAAGTACCTCGCCGATCTGTGGCCCGCCCCCGTGTACCACGATCACCTGGATGCCTACATACTGCAGCAGGATGATCTGTCTGGCAAAGATCTGTTTGAGCCCGGGATCGACCATGGCATGGCCCCCGTATTTTACGACAATCCTTTTGCCCCTGAAATCACGTAGATAGGGCAATGCCTCCACAAGAACCCTGGCCCTCTGTATAGCTTTTTCCATATAATATCCCTTATCGCATGAATATTTTTCCATTAACACCCACAACCCATATATTCCAGCACAAAAAAAAGAACAAGGCCACAGGACCTGCAAAGAAGATCAAAAGATTTTTCTCAACCAAAGGCGCCTGTCTGCGTGCAGCGCACAGGCAGGCAAAGATCGCAAAAGAAAACAGGGAAAATGATACAAAAGGGTAGTATCTTCGTGACCTTGGCGTTCTTTGCGTGAGAATGTTTTCCCGTCGGTGGTTGTGAGCGCAAAAAGCGCTCATACGGGTTTATATGAAAAAAGGTGCTGGATGCCAGGAGTCAGGGATTAGGAAAGGAATAAATACCAAAATATAAGCTGTAAAATCAAGTCGTTAAGCCGTTTCCCGTCCTTGTTTGTGAACTCAGGCCATGCGCGTTTATATCCATCTCTCCTGTTTAAAGACGGTATACATCCTCGTTCCAGATCTTCACCCAGTTGCGGTTAAGGGTCTCACGGGCATCTTCTATCTTATCGATTTCAATGATCATGATGGGGTTTGTTGCCCGGCCGATGTAGGGATACATGGCAATGACATTGATGTGTGCATCCTTTAAAGGTCTCAGGACCGCATTCATGCCGCCCGGGTGATCCGGCATCTCAACGGCCAGGACATCAGAGACCGAAAAACTGATATTGTCGGCCTTGAGGGCGTGTTCCGCCTTTTTGGGATCGTCAGCAATGATGCACAGGGATGCGGTTTCATTCGATTCCTGCCGCACAGATATGGCTCGTATATTCACCCCGTGCTGTCCCAGGGCGTCGCTCAGGTTGGAGAGCTTGCCCCATACATTAGGGGTCTTTATCCTTAACTGTTTTATGGCCATCTAGGGCATCTCCTTGTTATAATAATCCAGGCCGACCTTAAAGGCCTCGATGTTTTTTGCCTTGAACCGGGCCTTTTGTTTCCCCAGGATCAGTTCCATATTGTCTATAATAGTCATTGGTTTGATGAGACGGGTTTTCTGCACAAAGGCACCGAGTATTACCATATTTGCGTATCTGTCCCCGACACTTGATCGGGCCAGATCATTTACCGGAATTTCGATCACATCTATGTCTCCCCGTACGGGCCGGTCTGTGACCATGTTTGTGTTGATGAACATTTCACTCCCGGACGCGCCTGTGTTCTGAAGCCTCAGCATAGACTGATTGTCCATGATGACAAGGTAGTCCGGTGAGGATGCCACGGGTGATGCGATCTCATCATCCGGTGATATGGCGATGGTACAGGAGGTGACACCGCCCCGCATCTCTGCCCCATAGGCAGGAAGGTAGGTGATATGGAAATCCTCCAGCATGGCACCCCATGCCAGGCACATCCCGGAGAACAGGATTCCCTGTCCGCCTATTCCGCTCATGAGTGTTTTTTGAAGCATATCTTCAGCCCTCCCCCTCTACATCCTTGAGTATCCCGAGGGGAAACTCTTTTTCCATTGTTGATTCAAGGAATTCAAAGGCCTTTATTGGAGAGACCTTCCAGTTTGTGGGACACGGAGAAAGGATCTCCACAAGGGTATAACCCTTACCCGCGACCTGTATTTCAAAGGCCTTGCGGATGGATTTTTTTGTCGCCATAATCTTTGCAGGTGTTGCAACAGAGGTTCTGGCTACATAGGCAGCGCCCGGCAGCTGGGCGATGAGTTCTGTTATCTTCAGTGGGTATCCCTCAAAATCAGGGTTCCTCCCGAACGGGGAGGTAGTGGTTTTTTGTCCCAGCATGGTGGTGGGCGCCATCTGTCCCCCGGTCATGCCGTAGACCGCATTGTTTACAAAGATGCTGGTAATCTTTTCTCCGCGGTTAGCCGCATGCAGGGTCTCTGCCGTCCCTATGGCCGCCATATCACCGTCTCCCTGGTAGGTGAAGATGATCTTTGCAGGATTTGCCCTCTTGAATCCGGTTCCAACCGCGCAACCGCGGCCATGGGCTGCCTCGCACATATCCACATCAAAATAATCGTATGCAAGGACTGCACAGCCTGCAGGAGGTATACCGATAATATTGTCCTGTATCCCCATTTCATCGATGACCTCACATATCAGCCGGTGAATGATGGAATGTCCGCATCCCGGGCAATAATGAAATGGTGCGCTTTTCAGACTCTTTGGCCTTGAGTATATTTTTTTCATTATAGATTCCTCTGAAGCCAAAACCGCTCAACGATTCTTTGAATCTCCCTGGGTGATGGAACTACACCCCCGGGTCTTCCATAGAATTCACATTTGGATCTGCCGTCAAGGGCCAGGCGCACATCGTCCACCATCTGTCCGGTACTCAGCTCAAAGTCCAAAAAGAGTTTTGTCTTCTTTGCAGCTTTCCGGACGGCTTCTTCAGGGAAGGGCCAGAGCGTGATCGGTCGCAACAGCCCAACCTTCAGGCCGTCTGCCCTTGCGCGTTTTACCGCCCCCTTTGCTATCCTGGCCGCCGTTCCATAGGCAACAATGGTGAGTTTTGCGTCTTCAAGCATAAATTCTTCATGCCTGGGCAGTTTGATTTTCATGAGGTTATATTTACGGTTGAGCTTCCAGTTGTGTTCCTCCATTTTTGCCGGGTCAAGGATCAGGGATTTTAATATACGTGAGGGTCGTCCCTTTGCCCCGTCCAGGATATAATCCTTGTCAGGCAATTTTATCGCTGCCCTTTCATGGATAACAATGGGTTCGACTATCTGGCCCACCATGCCGTCACCCAGTATCAATGCAGGGGTTCGGTAGATATCCGCTATATCAAAGGCCTCCATGGTCAGGTCATAGAGTTCCTGAACAGACGCCGGGGCAAAGACCGGCATCCGGTAATCCCCGTGGCCTCCTCCTCTGGTTGCCTGATAATAGTCACCCTGGCTGGGGGCAATGTTTCCCAGTCCCGGGCCTCCACGCATGATATTGACGATTACAGCGGGAAGCTCCAGGGAGGACAGAAAAGACAGCCCCTCCTGCTTGAGGCTGACACCGGGGGAGGAAGAGGATGTCATTACCCTCGTCCCGGAGGCGGACGCACCTATTACCATGTTGATGGATGCAGTCTCGCTCTCGCCCTGCAGAAAAACCCCGCCCGCCTCGGGCATTCGTCCTGACATATACTCGGGGACCTCGTTCTGCGGGGTAATGGGGTAGCCGAAATAGCATCGGCATCCGGCACGGACAGCCGCCTCAGCAAGTGCGTGCGAGCCCTTCATCAATATCTTATCTGCCACGGTACACCTCTATTGCGACCTCTGGACAGATCATTGCACAAAGGGAACATCCCTTGCAATTTTCGGCAACAAATGTCGCCGGGTGATATCCCTTGGGGTTGAGGTGATCTGCAAGCTCGATTGCCTTTTCAGGGCATACCTGAATACACAGTTCGCATGCCTTGCAAAGCCCCTGATCAATTGTTATCTTTCCCTGTGCCATAGTGTTTTATCCATTATCTTTCAAAGAGTATAAAGCCAGTTAACATGAACGCTCCATTCTGTACAGGGGGGATTATTGGGAAAAGGGATAACCGTTAATCAAACGGTTATCCCTGAAACTCGAATCCCGAATCCCGGAAACCCCTCAAAAAAATAAAAGATATCTCATTTGCCTTTACCCTTGCCCGTGTAATGCGGTGTATTCCATGGATAAAAAGGTTTTGACCCTGCGACCTCTGCGTCTTTGCGGTGAGGTTTTTTTCATCCTTGTTAGGCCGTACAACTAAGCCTCAATCTTGTGAACCGGATTATTCATACCGGGCCCGGAGTCTCTTTTTTGTATATGCAGAGATACCTGTTAAAAGGGATTCCCTGTTTTTTTCAAGACAGGTGTTGCCCTTTATGTATTCATGGAAAAACAATTGTCTCTGGCGGTATGGTACGGTGGAATAAAAGCTGGCATTGAGGTAACTCAGGTTTTTTATCCTTGTCCGAATATTGACAGAGCTTTTGCGCCCTAGTCTGTCCAGGTCGATGAGATATATGTTGCGGTCTTTGTCCATGAGCAGGTTTTCCCCCTTGAGGTCTGTATGCAGGATGCCCCGTTCATGCAGGCGACGGATGTATGTCCCAAGGGTTTTCACCTCCTGATCATTAAAGGGATGGTCCTCATGGTACTGGACCAGGTTTTGTGCCTGGAGGTCCTCTGTGACAATAAAGGAATCCATGAGCAGGCCCAGCACCCTTTTTTCGCAGGCAAAAACAATTGGCGCGGTCTTTATGCCCATGCCATCAAGCATGATCGCGGCCTCAAAGGCCTTTTTGGCCCTGCTTTTTCTGAACAGATTCTTGATAGAGTCCTTGGCGCCTTTGAAATTATAGCGTTTGATGTATATCCCTGTATTATTCCAGATTGCGGTTTTGACCAGCGTGGTTCTGGATGCATTGAGTATCTCGCTGTTTATCCCCTGCATAAAGGAATTCGGGTCACATACCCCTTCGGGTATGCTTTTGTCCCTGGGAAGGAACCATGTATATTTGCACCTCTTTTTTTTGTGATAACCGGGACTGGTTTTTTCCAGACCCCATCCCGGGGGCATACCTGTCAGGTGCCAGACCAGGAGGTATGCCGATCGTTTGAGCCGCAAACGGTTTTCAGGGACAAAAGACAGGACAAGATCCGAGGCCGCCTCTATCAATAATTTGAGCAAGGTAAGCAGATAAAGGCAAATGGTCGGGAAAACCCCCTTGTGGCGCATGAAAAAGGTGTACATGGAGGTCTGAAACGCGATCTTTCTTTTGAGGTCTGTTTTTTTTGCGCTCAGGCCCTGGTAGTGGGTGATTTCAAGCCCGGGAAGGTGCCAGACCTCAAAGCCGTGGTCTCTGGCCCTTTTGCATAGATCGGTCTCCTCCAGGTAGAAGAAAAACCCCTCGTCCAGTGCCCCGATGGCCTCGATCACCTGCCTCTTTATCATCATGCATGCGCCGATGACCATCGGCACCTCTACAGGTCTGGTAAAGCCGGATCGTTTGCTGGGATATTGTTTTTTGAAGATGATTTTCAGGAGCGATTTGTTCAGGGTCTCTGTCAGGAGGTTCGGGATGATATCAATGGAATTCTGAGGCGATCCGTCATCGAATACAAGCTGTATGCCGCATATACCCGCCCGGGCATGGGCCCTCATAAAGGAGCCCATTTTTGAGACGATATCGGTCTGTATTTTGGTGTCTGCGTTCAATAAAAGGATCAGGTCACCGCTCGATGCATCTATCCCCTTGTTGACGGCGCGGGCGAAACCCATATTCCGCTGGTTTTCAATGATAAGAAGCCCATTTTCCTTGTCCATACGGATTTTTTCAGGGACATTGTTTATGAGGACAATTTCATATGGGCACCTGACCTGTTCCCGTATGGATTTTATACATGCCCTGAGGGTCTCATCGTCTCCCATGGTTACAATGATGATGCTTATCATGTCTTTTGATGAAATAGGCATAAAGGGATAATATATATCTGTATGTGCGGTGTCAAGAAACGCCGATAAGTAAAGGTTCAGGCATCAACGTTTATTAATCCGTGACCCTTATCCTGTTTTTTCCCTTATGTTGTTTGATGGTCTGAATCTATGCTAGGGACAAGATATGGACCTCAAGAGAGAGAGCCTCATTGGCCTATACCCGGAGCATAGATGGGAGATTGTTCAGGCACAGGCACACCGGGAGGTGTACCGCCTTGTGTGCAATGGGGAAATTGATCTCTATGCCAAGGTGAATATCCCTTCTGGTATATTTTCCAGGATCAGGGGCGTTTTTAATCCCAATACACTCCATGAGGCAAGGATGCTGAAGAACATGCATGCCTCAGGTATCCCTGTTCCAGGGGTTGAGGGTCATTACAGGAAAGGCAGTGCCTCCATGCTCATAACAGAGGCCATAGAACCCTCAAGGCATCTCTATGAAATACCGGCAGGTCTGCAGCCTTCCGTCATGATGGATATGGCGCGTGGCCTTTTGTTGCAGGGGTTCTTTTTTACAGATATGCACCCGGGGAATATCATTATTGATCCTTTTGGCATGCCCTGGCTTCTCGATGTATATGAGGCCAAAGAGGTGCGCAGGATCACGCCCCGGCATGTCGTGGCACTCTTTGCGCAGGTCATAAGCCAGTACCCAATGGATGGCGAAAAAATTTCTACCTATTTGCCCGGTCTTTGTCCAAAGGCAGGGCAATCTTCAATGGTCCGTAAGATACAGACAAGGGCAGTTGACGAAAAAAAAAGATTTGTCAAAAGACGGATCAAAAGCTGCATAAGGGCAGGGAGTTTTACCCGCAGGATAGATACTCGTGATTATAAGGCCATTGTATTCAAAGACAGCCCAATAGATATCGACCAAATCATGTCAGGCCATTGGGAAAATATCCAGCAGAAAAAAGGGGTTTTGAAATATCAGGCAAAGACGCAGTTGAGCGTGGTAGACGAGTATTGTGTCAAGTCATACCGGTCCAGCAGGCGGTTTACAACCCCCTATGCCATGAGGTCGTGGAAAGGGCTCTTGACCCTTTATTTTAACGGGATCTCTGTGGCCGGCCCTGTTGCAATCATTGTATATAAAGACCAAACCAGCGCTCTGATCACTCGAATCCTGGAATATCCGGATCTTGACCGATATATCTTTCATGCATATGCCTCCCTGGATCAAAGACAAAGGTTTTTCATTGCCTCTGGACTGGGTAAGACCATAGGCAGGATGCATAATTTGCACATCCTGCATTATGATTTGAAGGCATGCAATATCAAGGTGGAAAAGGATACCCCAGGGTTTTATTTTCTGGACACAGACCGAGTGGTACAGTCAGGCCCCATATCCGGGCGGCTCAAATTGAGAAACCTTGTCCAGTTGAATACAAGCATCCCGCTGAGGGTGAGCCGTTCGGAAAGGATGACCTTTATAAGGGCATATGCAGATGAAACCAAAGATGCCCCACGCGCAACCTTTCGAAAGGTCTGGATGTCTTCGAAAGATAAGGGGATTGTCTACTGTACAGACCAGGGGGATTGTTTTGAAGAATGGTCCTGAAATAAAAATCCAGGGTTCAACCTTTCTTTACAGCAGGTCTTTGAGTACATCCATGACCTGTTGAACCTCTATGCGTTTCATGCAGGTGCTGTGGGAGCATTGTCTCTGGTTGCATGGAGAGCAGCAGAGGTCATGTCGGATCAC
>JAYEKR010000171.1:0-2817 GCA_034661115.1 Thermodesulfobacteriota bacterium
TACCAGATTCAACAATATGGCAGCAGAGGCATATGCATACCTGAGACCGACACCCCTGCTCAGTGTCGGCATACAGGGTGCAATCGAGAATGCGAAAGACGTGACCAAAGGCGGCGCCATTTATAACACCTCAGGTACCTTCAATATCGGCCTTTCCGATGTGGTTGACTCCATGCTGGTCGTCAAAAAACTTGTGTTTGAAGAAAAGAAAATCACCCTGCAGGAATTGAAAAGGGCGGTTGATTCCAACTTTGAAGACGATGCGGCCCTGCATGCCCTGATACTTAATAAGGTTCCCCGTTTTGGATCTGGCAGCGACGAGGCGGTGGAGATGGCAAACAGGGTGGCATCACTCATACATGATTGCTACAAATCTCATAAAAACTTTCGAGGTGGGGATTATACCGTGGGTTTCTGGTCTGTTGCCCAGCATGTTGCATATGGTTCGCTCTCAGGGGCGATTCCCTCGGGAAGACTGGCTTATCAGCCCTTTACACCTGGCTTGACACCAGATCCGTCTGCCTCAAAGAGCTTTCTGGATAATATCCGTGATGTGGCAAGGCTGGATCCACGAAACATGGACAATAATATTGCCTTTAATGTAAAACTCGTTCCGTCTGCAAAGGACTCACGGGAAAAGACCGTTGATACCATGGCTTCGTATGTGAAAACCTATTTTGAGCAGGGCGGTATGCAGATGCAGTTCAATATGGTAAATTCAGATGTATTAAAGGACGCAATGGCCAATCCGGAAAACTACAGAAACCTGCTTGTCAGGATTTCCGGATATAATGCCTATTTTGTGAACCTGAATAAAGAGATGCAGATGGAGATTATAGGAAGGACTGAATACGGGATATAAAAATAATGGGGAGAAATAAATGGATAAAAAAACTAAAGGTATCATTGGAAAAATTGCCACGGTAATAATGTGGGCAATCTTTGTGCTGTTATGGATCTTCAAAGACTGGTGGTTTATTACAGTAGGAATGCTGATCATTCATTTTTGTGAGGCAATTTTTATTGGAATCAAGAAAGGCAGAGAGCATGGTCATAGACTGATAAAGAGCTTTTTCATGACATGGGCATTTGGCTTCACATGGTGGAAATATTTATAATATTCTCCTTAGGTGCTCGGGGTAGGATGAAAGGAAAAGGGAATGGATAAAAAAGGTAGATCAGGGAAATGGATCATCGGTCTGTTCTGGGTATTATCTGTTGGTTTTGCAGCCGGTATTGTGGCCTTGTTTATGGACAAGGACACAACCGGAATGATTTTGTTTGCCGCCGGTCTGATAAGCGTGTGCCCACTTTTGAATCGTTTTTACGAAAAAAATAATGTGCTGAAAAAACCGATCGTGCGTCTTGCCCTGGCCATGTGCTGTTATGGAGTTTTGTTCTTGCCTGCTTTGAACGGCAACTCTGCTGAAGGAGAGGCAAATCAGCCCGGTGTATCAGGGCACGGTATCAAGGCGCATCCAAGAATACTGGGGTATTACAACAGCCCCTGGCCTGGTGAGGATGGCGGTCCCGAACGGCTCCAGGTCCCTTATAACCTGGGGGGGCTCGATATCAAGGAAGATGATGAGGTCCTGGTCACCAGACGGTTCACTCACCTTGCCAATATGATGCTTTTAAGAGACCCGGGGGAGGTTTACCTTTTAACTACCGCCCTGGCGAGAAACAGGTATCTGAAACTGCCCGCATACAGTCATGTGGAACTGGTTGACCCGCAGACACTCAAAACAATCAGAAGATCGGTCAGGCTCAAGGCTGGCCCGGGCTGGCCAGGGGGTTTTGCCATCCATAGGAACGGGGATATCTATGTGGTTTTCGGACGATGGTGCCACCGTCTGGATAAAGATTGCAATCTTTTGGCCTCATACAGACTGCCTTATAACAGGTCTTACAATTCCTTGATCATTCTCGATAACGGTTATCTTGCCATGAAGGAGATGTCTGAAACTGCGTCCCATTTAACAGTTCTCGATCCTGAAACCCTGAGACCTGTGTGTGATCACATCGACCTGTATGAACCGTCCATTGCAAGGATCAGCGGAACCGGGAACACCATCTACATTGTTGGTACCCGCTCGATATTCAGATACAACTGGAGCGAAAAGGTCAATAGACCCGTCCTGGACAAAGATTGGATCTTTGATTATGTCCAGAATTCGGGAAGGAGTTTCGGGTGGGATCCGGTTATTGAGAAAAATAATGCCTGGTTCCTCGATAACGGGGACCATGGCTACCAGATTGCCATGCTTGGGGTTGCCCGAAATCCGGCTCAAACCCATTTTGTCAGAGTTTCCTTAAAGGATGCCGCCGATACAACGGTTCAGGCTGTCTCTGGTCTCCCGGAAGGGACAATTACCAACCCGCCCATTTTTTGTGAAAATAAAAATATCTTTGTCGCCTATGACTCTGCCAATTCCGTGGTCAAGGCCTATAAATACAATCCTGAAAGTCGTGAGATTTCGATGATCTGGGAAAAAGAGAAATTTGGGGCATCCAACCACATGATCTATTTCCCCGACACTGGAGAGTTGTGCACCAACGACTACAAGTATGGCAAGGGTGATGCTTCGGTTATCCTGGACGTGGAAACCGGGGAGGAAAAGGGGCGCACCGAAATGAACAATATCTTTCAGGGGGTGATCTTTTCATGTCCCGGCTGGGACCGGGACTACTATTATGTGACCTTTGACCGTATTGCCAGAGTCTATGTAAGATCTATGCAGAGGTGAAGATAATATCCATCTGCATAGCCGGATTCAAGCTTTGAGGTGAAAAAAAATGATGTTCGCTCAACCTGCA
>JAYEKR010000172.1:0-2779 GCA_034661115.1 Thermodesulfobacteriota bacterium
TAAAACCATCGATCTCCACATCTACAGCCGAAAGCTGGACCCTGAGCTCCCGGATCTGGGGATTCACCGCCTCAGTCGGCCTTTGTTCAGGCTGTTTTTCCAGGTCGGCAATCTGTTTTTCCAACCGCTTTATCTCCGGATGCTCAGAGGTATAGGTGGACCTCTTTTCTTCAATCTCATCTCTCAGCCGGGCAATCCGCTGCCATTTAAGGGAAAGACCTGCCCCGGGATCTTCCCCCTGTATCCGGGAAAGGGTCCGGGAAAGCATCATCCTTTGATTTATTGCATCCGTCATGGACTGGCGTACAGACTCCAGCCGAATCTGCAACCCTGATATGGTCGAGATATTGCTCTGCAGCTGTTCAGGCAACTCGCCCATATGTTTATTCCGGTACGCCTCTACCTTTGACTCCTGTTCTTCAAGAAGCCCCTTGATTTCGGAAAGTTGACTCTTAAGAAAGGCAGTTGCCTGAGCGGCCTGCCGCGCCTGCAGGCGCAGGTTGCTCTCGATAAAAAAGGAGGAGAGCCGGTTTGTCACCTCTGCGGTCTTCTGCGGATCACGGCCCTTATAAGAAATGGTAAAGGAGCTTACCTGCCCCCTGCGCCCGGAACCGCTGGTATGGATCTGGATCTTTCGGCGCATGGCCTCTACCAGGATATCCATGGAAACGCCCTGTGCCCTGGATTCGAGAAAAAGATCCATCTCTTTGATGATCTTTTCCAGGTTTGACCGGGACATCACCTCCTGGGAAAGGGTGCCTACCCTCTGTTCTATGCCGATACTCACCGTGGACTCCACATAGGCGCTGGGAATCTCCTGGGGCTGCACCAAAATCAGGGTGGAGGCCTCATAGGTTCGCGGAAGGACCACATACAGCCATGCCCCGAAAAACAAAAAAAACATCAGGGGCAGGCTGACCCAGTACCATCTCTTCCGCATCGCCTCCAGTATGTCCGATACCTTTACGGTCTTTGTCTCTTGCGTCAAAATATAACCTCTATGGTGAGAATGTATCGGTTCTCTTCTTCAGGATCTAAAGTGCTATACCTATATTGGTAAAACCCTTGATCACCCATAGAGGCACGGAGTTCATTTTTCAGGGTATCTGATATCCCATAGAGATATCCCAGATATTCATAAGAGAGCCCCACATTAATATGCTCACATGGTCTCCAGTGCATATCCATGCGGGAATGTATATCCGTGGTCTCCAGCTGCCCGTGTGGCGGGGTTCTCTGTGTCACGCCCGCATCCAGAGACCATCTCAGGTCCCGGTTAAACATATATTCAAGCAGAAGATCCGCAGAACGTGTCTTTGTGATGCCGGTTTGAAGGCTGGTATATTCATGGGAATATCCCTGCGCACAATTCATGCTCATGGTCAGGGCATCTGACATCTCGCGGCGCATGCCGAGCGAGGCATCCACGGTATCATCGGTCCGGGTATGTATCCTGTGATCCTCATCTGTGCGTCCTTCGATTCGAAGCCAGCTCACACCAGCCCGGGCATACAGGGAGGTATATGGATCTGTCATATGTTCAAACAGGAGTGAAGTGGTGTATATATCCTCGTTTGCCTGCCTCTGTGGACGATGATGTTCGTACCCGAGGGCCAGGCCAAGGGATGTCCTTGTGGTCAATGCATGGTTCAGGTCAAGACCGGCGCTGGATACGGACACTGCCCGGCCTCCATCATAGCGGTAGGTATCATAGCTAAAGTTTGTCCCGAGATCGGTTGTCCGGGTCAATCCAAAGGACAAACCGAGGGATCCAAACCTGGATGATACATCCTCATCCGGATAGGGCACGTATTCCTCTGCCATCGCATAACCCAGGTCCATGGCAAACCGCTCTGAATGCGCAAAAGACCAGTCAAACCCCCCTGATATATCCCTTGACATGCCCCAGGCCCTCTCCAGAGTATCCCTTGATCGTGATTGCAGCCAGGCGTAATTTATGGACAATCCCTGATACCTTCCCTCAAAGAAGGCCCGCGCATCAAGACCGGCCTCCATGGAATCATCTGAACTGTATCGATTATGCTGGCTTTGAGCGGCATGGCCCGAGAGAAAACATTCGGCTTGAGGCCATAAAGCCGAAAGATCAATCCTCGGCCCTATCTCGAAGATGTTCTCACTCTTTTCATCGTGGGCCGTCCCAAAATAATTATCCGTGTGCTCATATGAGGTAAACAGCCCCGGCTCAAGATCCAGCCTGACGGCCCATGCGCAAGGCACCACCACAAAAAAAATCAGGCACCAGATGCCCCCCCCCAAAAACACCCTTGTCATGGGATAATAATCGTATCTCCGGGCCTGATGGATATATCTTCTTTTTTACCCTTGATAATATCCTTGTATTTCACTCGGATCCGGATCTTTTTCCCATTTTCGGCCCTGAGGACAACAATAGAATTCCGATCGGCCCACTGGGTAAACCCGCCTGCCAGGGATATGGCCTGGGTGAAAGAGAGGGTGGATGTGATCAAAAACTCGCCCTGGTGATTTACCTCTCCCTGTATATAAACCCGTTTGCTCCCTGGTTCCAACAGGATCACAGCGCAATGAGGGTCCTGTATAAATTTTACAAGACTCGACTCAATATCTGCAGCAAGCACAGGCGGGGTCTTTCCCGCAGCCGTGATGTCGCCTGCCAGGGGTAAAGAAATACAGCCGTCCGAGCGCACAATAACCTCCCGGGAAAGATCGGCTTCACCCCATACAGAGATATCAAGACGATCCGACGGCCCTATAAGATAAAGGTCTTTTTGCGCGCCAT
>JAYEKR010000173.1:0-2776 GCA_034661115.1 Thermodesulfobacteriota bacterium
CAAGAAACAGCTGGCCCTGAGGACAGCTGAGGGTCCTGATTCCATGGAGCTTGTCCGTAACGGTCTGGGCATCATGCTCAATACAGGCGTTTTGGATAAGCTCAAAGGGCCGCTCGGTGATATGCTTGAGGTTGAGCTGAAGGCGCTTTCACCTGCCAACGAGTCTGCGCGCAACAGTATGGACGCGGCGCTCAATGCAGATGTCGGGATCCCGGTAAACCTGGCCATAAAAGATGGCCTCGATGGTCGCACCGCGGATAACAATGCGAATATTGTGCCGAAGATGAATATGGATATCGGTATTCCATTAGGCGCAATAAATATCCCTTTGCCTGATTTTCTTGTTAAGGCCCTCCTTGGTGAGGCCGATGCCCTGGATATGGGCATAGGCGGTATGCTTTCCGGTCTTGACCTGGCGGGTATAGAACTGAACCTTGATGAGTCCACGTACATGTTTGTCGATCTCTACGGCCTTCCCGGTATGGCCACTGACAATGTGGCCTGCCTGGGTGCAGGGCTCTTCATGGCAGACGTTGAAACCGAGATAAGGGATGATGAGATTCACGGTGTATTTCCGGAAAATGTGAGTGTGTTTGATCTGGACAATGCAGTAATTTCACCCTATGGTTTTGGATTTGTGGATCCTGGCATACTCGATCCTTATTTAGAGACAAACGCCCTGGGCGTGGATTTCTCTCAGGAGGCATTGAGCCAGTTCGTGGGTGCATTGCTTGAGGGTCAGGCCATAACTATGGACGCCACAGAGCTTCCCATCCCCCTTGCCATACCTGATTACGGCTTGGACTCAACCATCAAGCAGGAGGTGGTGATCTCCTTTAATCCCGACGGTTTTGGCTTTGATTTCAGGCAGGGTAACCAGCGCATTATGATAAACGACCTCCAGCTTGAATATCGTGAGAACGACATCCCCAAGTGGCTCTGGTCCCTTGATATGACCGTGGACCTGACCATTGGCTGGCACATAGCGGATGCCGAAATCAAAAATGAAGAAGGGGTTGTTGTCCGGATAGAAAAGGATCATTCCTTTATGGATATCACCCTGGAGCTGGTGGACGGACGTTCCCATTGCCACGTGATGAAGGATGATTTCGGTGTAAGCGTTTATGACCACTCTGACTTTGTAGATGCCCTGTTTGCCGAGATTGGCCCCATGCTGGGGGCCCCGGAAGGAGGCCCTGTGTGCATGCCCCTGGATCTCACGGACATGGCCGGGATGACACTCAATGACCTCTGGACGATCCCGGGCAATGGACGCTGTTTCCTTGGCATGGCTGCCACTGAGATGAACCCCAGCTGCTTTATCTCCACAGCAGGGTTTTAGTCCTGATGAATCCCTTAAGGGGCAGGCCTTTTGCCTGCCCCTTTTTTTAAGGTTAATGTATGAGGAGGAATATAATGAAGAGATCGGTTTTTGTCGCTGTGTTTTTGATGTGTTTTTTTTATGCAAACAATGTCCTTGCCGTGGATAATTATGCCGTGTTCAAGGATGTGGAGTTTCATCTCAAGGGCGATTACGAGGCCTATTCCAAGCATTTCAATGAGCGTGACATCAATAGCTATAATGGAAACCGGACCGTTGACAGTGATGGCAATGCAGCCTGGCGCCCTGAGGGAACACATGTACAGACCGACGAAAGAGAGTCATGGCTGGAGCACGAACTGAGGCTATATCCCAGAGTGGTCTTCAATGAAAACCTTGAGTTCAATATGCGAATGGATGCGGGAGATTACATATTCAGCTCTGATTATGGCAACTATGTGGCCGATGTGGATGATTCATCCATACACGACAATGAAAAGCTGCGTGTGGAAGAGGCCTTTGTCCAGATGATAACCCCGGTGGGTCTCTTTGTGGCGGGCCGTTTCGAGGGTGGCAACCACGGGATTGTGTGGGGGATTCAGCTTCCACAGCTACCCGAGTGGACCTTTGCCGTTGCCTGGAACAAGAAGAACGAGGAAAGGCATGATTATGAGACACCCACCTATGATTATATGGCCCCAGAGACTCAGCAGCTTGACTACCTTGACCGTGACGACCAGAACGAGTTTCGCTTTGTCACGATCTATGAAGACAAGGACATGGGTTTTAGGTCGCAGCAATGGCTGGATCTCCGGTGGGGCGCAAGCAAGTCATCGGCAAAGAACATGCGCATCTATCTGCCCCAGTGGGAGATGGAATATAACAAGGACAATCTCCACCTCTTCGGCCAGTTCGGTATGGGCTTTGGGACCCTGGCAGAGCTGACCAAGATGAGCCTGGCCACAGATATAAATGAGTTGCAGGGTCAGGCGACATTGCTTTCCAGCGAGTTGCAGTCCAGGCATTTGTCGTTTCCCTCTATTGTGGTCAAGGACCTGGGCCCGGAGGACGGCAAGTCCATTGTGTTTGATGCCTTTTGCATCTATGATATCGGGACGATCAGCCCGGAAGTGGGTGTTGGTTATACCACAGGCGCAGATCATTACAATCAGATCAATGCATTCTGGTGGGATGATCTGAACCCGCATGGATACCGTACACCCAGGCGTATAAAGACACTGCTTATCGGAGAGGTCGAGGATAAATACTATCCCATCCTTGCCACCCTTGCCACCAGGGAGGCCTTTGACCAGGATGATGTGTGTCTCCAGAACATGACCTGGCTCAAGGCAGGTGCCACATGGCGTTTTGCAGAAAAATGGAAGCTGTTCGGCCAGGGTTTTGCTGCCTGGCGCACAAACACCACATATTTTGAAAGGGATTACTGGGATATGT
>JAYEKR010000174.1:0-13461 GCA_034661115.1 Thermodesulfobacteriota bacterium
GACCCCGGTTTCGAAGAGAGTGGCATCGCGGCCCTTGTTGGTTGGCGGGAGGCCTGGCTTGCCGGTGGATGACATGGCGCCGCCCATGGCAAATTCGATCAGGTCGGAGGCCTTGTAGTCACGGTAGGGACCGGTCTGGCCAAAGTTGGAAAGCGAGGCCATCACCAGGCGGGGATTGATTTTTTCCAGGGTGTCAAAGTCCAGACCCAGTGCGACCCTGACCTTCGGCGCAAAACTCTCCACCAGGATGTCTGCATCCTTGACCAGGTCGAGCAGGATTTTCTGGCCGGATGCGTACTTGAGGTTCAGGGCCAGACTCTTCTTGTTTGCGTTCAGGTAGAGGTGGTACAGACTTTTGTCCGGATCCGGATCATCACCCGCATAGGGGTACATGCTGCGGGTCAGACACCCCCGGCCGGGCTTTTCGATCTTCAGAACCGAGGCCCCGTAATCGGCAAATAGCTTGGTGCAGTAGGATCCGGCGATGTGGTTCGTCAGATCCAGAACCTTGAGGTCTTCCAACGGTTGTTTACCCATAAATCACTCCTTTATGCTTTTATTTTTAGCAGTTGCCTGTTGAGTATCTTCCATGACCGACTGGCTTTGGTGTTGTGAACAAACCAGTCATAATCATATATGCTGCTATAAAATGATTGTTCATGCTGATGAGTTAGGCAAATGATGTGCCTGTTTTGCCGGTTTATAATGGAGTGATATAACGATTTATTTTTTTAACAGGCGTGTTTATTGATCGATAGTGGCGAGTTATCAACAGTAAAAGTGGTTAATTGCTGACACTTTCCTGGGATATCGGCTCTCGACCATTTTCCAGGGATCCTTTACTCCTGTTTGTGGACCGCGGTCTGGCCGGCCCGTCGGTAAAGGCCGGCTTGTTTGCCTTTATAGAAAAGATAGAACCCTTCGTTTAATACCCCATGGCTTTCCTTGGGGCGGTCCTTCCGGAAATGAGCTGTATGCTTTTGGGGACCACTATAAACCGCCCCTTTGCACTATGGTATTATCGCATCCGCTATGGCTTGTCCCGGTTGGTCAATTTTCGGTTGTCATTTCGAATAGACGTCGTACCGGCTGAGCAGAGGCAAAAAATTGACTTAATATTATAAACAGACTATACTGACTAGTATCAAAACAAGAGAGACAGGAGGTTCCATGCATACATCATGGAAAATACAAGATGCTAAGGCAAAATTTAGTCAGGTTGTTGAAAGTGCCTTAAAAGCTGGACCACAATATGTAACACGTAGAGGTCAAGAAACAGTGGTTATTTTGTCTGTTAAAGAATATCAGAAAATCACTTCCAAAAAACCGTCTCTAAAAGAGTTTCTTTTAAATTGTCCCAAGATGGATAATGATTTTGAGTTTGAGAGACAAAGGGATTATTCGAGGGATATTGAGCTTTGAATTACCTGTTAGATACCTGCGTAATATCAGAATTAGTTAAGGCAACTCCAAATCAGGACGTCATCAATTGGATAATGAATACGCCAAGTGAAAGACTTTTTTTGTCCGTCATAAGCATTGGTGAAATACGTAAAGGCATTACAAAACTCCCTGATTCAAAAAAGAAACATCGACTCACAAATTGGCTAAATACACTTTTAGAAGATTACCAAGCAAGAATATATCCCATTAATTTAACAGTTGCAGAGAACTGGGGGATTATTCAAGGAAAAGCAGAAAGCATTGGTTCTCCAGTTGCATCCGTAGACAGTATGATAGCGGCAGTTGCTCAAACATACAATTTAATTGTCGTAACAAGAAATGAGAGTGATTTTGCCGCAACTAATGTGACAATTTTAAATCCATGGAAAAATGAAGGGTAACAAGGCCATAAACTCAGACCCCAAAAGCCGGGGCGGAGTTCACCCATTCTATAGTGGTCCCCAAAAGCGAGACAGTGGTTTAAGATAGAAGACGAGATCTTTATTGTGGGGAGAAATACAAGGCAAAACGCAAGCAGTTCAGTAAGGAAATTAAGGCCAGGGTAGCAACTGAAGCGATAAAAGGTCATCGCAGTGTAAATGAGATTGCTGCCGAGATTGATGTTCACCCTACCCAAATCAACAGTTGGAAAAAACAGCTTTTAAGGAAGGCAAATACTCTGTTTGACCGTGGTGGGAAAGATCGTGAAATCGAGGCCATATATAAAGAGCGTTGTCGACTGTACGAACAGATAGGGCGGCTTCATGTGGAAGTAGACTGGCTAAAAAAGAGGATGATTTCTGCGTCAGTGCCCTGGAGCGGGCTTTGCGTCTGCATGGTAAACCTGAGATCTTTAATACGGATCAGGGTACTCAGTTTACAGGAAAAGCCTTTACCAAGACACTACAACAGGCCAGGGTTAAAATCAGCATAAATGGAAAGGGCCGGGCCATGGATAACATCTTTATAGAAAGACTGTGGCGTAATTTGAAGTATGAATCTGTTCATGAGTTGAGGCAAGCTATTGATCGTTATTTACAGTTTTATAACCGTGAAAGATCGCATCAATCATTGGGTAACAGGTCACCCAATGAGGTTTATAACTTGGGTATGTTAATTGCTGACACTTTCCTGGGATATCGGCTCTCGACCATTTTCCAGGGATCCTTTACTCCTGTTTGTGGACCGCGGTCTGGCCGGCCCGTCGGTAAAGGCCGGCTTGTTTGCCTTTATAGAAAAGATAGAACCCTTCGTTTAATACCCCATGGCTTTCCTTGGGGCGGTTCATTAAACGGGTAATACTCCAGTGCGGGTTTATGTGGCTTGATAAAGGACGGGAAATATGTTTTTAGAACCGTAGATTTTGCATCAGGACATAATATATGGAGGCATAGTTGATTACTGATATATTATTTGCCACTCTGGGCGGGCTTGGGCTTTTCCTTTTTGGTATGCACACCATGTCTGATTCCTTGCAGAAACTCGCCGGCCCCAGGTTGAGACTAATACTGGATAAACTGACTACAAACCGGGTGCTCGCTGTCATGGTTGGAACGGGTATTACTGCGGTAATACAGAGTTCCAGCGCAACAACGGTCATGACGATAGGGCTTGTAAATGCCGGGCTTATGTCCCTTATGCAGGCAATAGGGGTGGTGCTGGGGGCCAATATAGGGACAACCGTGACGGCCCAGATAATTGCATTCAATCTTACGGACATCGCCCTGCCGGCCATAGGTATCGGTGTATTTGTCCGGATGATGGGAAAAAAGGAAAAGATACGCTATATAGGGGACTTTATCCTGGGTTTTGGTCTGATATTCTATGGCCTGATGCTGATGAAGAGCGGGGTCGCCCCCATAAAGTCAGCACCCTGGGTGGAACACCTCTTTATCCAGTTTTCTCATACCCCTGTTTTGGGTGTGATTGTGGGGGCTGTGCTGACCATGCTTTTTCAGAGCAGTTCCGCCACGGTGGGGCTTGTCATTGCTTTGGGATCAGCCGGGGTCCTGGATTTTAACAGCGCTGCGGCCCTGATCCTCGGCGACAATATAGGCACCACGATTACTGCGCAGATATCGGCCATAGGCACCAATGTTTCGGCAAAAAGGGTGGCAATGGCGCATTCCATGTTCAATGTCCTGGGAGTTGCGGTTATCCTTGCTGTTTTCCCCTGGTTTGTGCGTTTTGTGGATGTTGTCACACCCGGGAATGTCGCTGATCCAGCATGTATGGCAAGGCATATCGCCAACTTTCATACCATATTCAATGTGACCAATGCCCTTGTTTTTCTTCCGATGATTGGTGTCCTGGCAAGAATTGTCACCATTATAGTTCCAGGCCAGGAAAAGGTCAGAAAATTCCGCCTGGAATCCCTGGATCCCAGCATCTTTGACACGGTTTCCTTTGCTCTGGATGAGGGTCGGCAGGAATTGAAGCTCATGGGGAAAGAGGTCCAGGACATGCTCACGGTTATGGAGACCTCTGTTGTTGAAGGTAAGGGTATAGAAAAGTCCTTTAATGCCGTGAACCAGACCGAACCCTATGTGGACGATCTCCAGAAGGAGATAAATACCTATCTTACTGAATTGTCCAGGAAATCCGTTACCGAGGAACAGTCCAAAGAGATCTTTTCCATGCTCTATATGGTCAGCAACCTTGAAAGGATAGGGGATCACTGCGAGAGCATCTCCAAGCTGTGTAAACGCAGGAGCGAGTATGGCCTTGATTTTTCCCGGCTTGGAAAAGATGAGCTGTCCAGGATTTATCAACATACCCTGAAGTATCTTGAGCTCATTATTGGTTCCATAAACGATCCTGCGCCCGGGGGCCTCATGGAAAAGGTCAAGGGTTATGAAATACAGCTCAACAGGATGAGAAAAGAGATGAGGATACACCATATGGATCGCCTTCAGAACGCCACATGCTCTGCGGATGCAGGCCTGATTTATGTGGACATGCTGACCAGTTTTGAGAAGATAGGCGATCATGCCTATAACATAGCAGAATCCATTACAGGGATAAAATAGGAGAATCGAATGGTTTATGATATGCCGCTTTACCGTCCGCCTTCAGAGGCAAGGTCGCTTATTTTCCAGATAACAATAGGGTGTTCGTGGAACAAATGTCTTTTTTGCGGGATGTACAAAGGAAAACAATACAGGGTGCGTCCATGGGATGAGATAGAACAAGATGTCCGGGAGCAGGCAGGGATAAACCCTGACACAAGAAAGATTTTTCTGGCGGACGGGGATGTATTGTCTGCGGATACCGGGTTTCTTATCCGCGTGCTTGATCTGCTCAATGAGAGTTTTCCCAGGCTGGAACGTATAAGTTCCTATGCCGGACCCTCGAATTTCAGGGATAAAACAGTAGATGACCTGGTATCATTGAGGCAGCGCAAATTGGATGTGCTTTATCTCGGTATTGAGACAGGCAATGCAGATTTGCTTAAGAGGATAAAAAAAGGCGCAACACCCGGGCAGCTCATAGAGGGCTGTCGCAAGGCCATCGATGCGGGGTTGCGCATGTCCACCATCATTCTTCTCGGCCTGGGAGGGGTAGAGGGAAGTTACAGGCATGCCAAGGATTCCGCCCACGTGGTAAACGAGATAGATCCGCAGTTTTTGGCATGCCTTACCCTGATGCTCGGGCCGTTTGCCGAGACCTATGAAAAAGAGATCATGGGTAATGGATTCAAGATGATAGACAAGAGGCAGAGCCTCCAGGAACTAAGGTGGCTTGTAGAAGACCTGGAGCTTGGCGGTTGCCGTTTCGGGACAGAGCATGCATCGAATTACCTGCCCCTGAACGGTGATTTCCCAAAAGACAAGGAGAAGATCCTTTCGCTTATAGACAAGGCTCTGGGTCAGGGGCATTCAGAGATGCTCAGGCCGGAATGGGCCAGGGGGCTTTAGCAGATGATTAATGTAATAAAGGGCATGCCGGACATCCTTCCTGATGAGATGCCGGCATGGCATTTTGTGGAGGCCACGGCCAGGCGGATCTTTTATCTTTATGGTTTTTCCGAGATCCGGCCCCCCATGCTTGAACGAACAGAGCTTTTTTCCAGGGGCATGGGTGTGGACACGGATGTCGTGGAAAAACAGATGTATACCTTTGTTGACAAGTCCGGCACATCCCTTACCCTCCGTCCCGAGGCCACTGCCTCGGTATTGAGGGCGGTAATAGAAAACCGGCTGCTCAACATGGATCCCATACAAAAGCTCTATACCATGGGCCCGATGTTTCGTTATGAAAGACCGCAAAAAGGCCGTTACCGCGAGTTTCACCAGATCAATGTGGAACGGCTCGGGGAAGAAGATTACACCTGTGATGCAGAGACCCTGGCCATGGCCAGTGAACTTGCATCCTCCTTTGGACTCGAGGGGGTTCGCATGGAGGTAAACTCCCTTGGGTGTGATGAATGCCGGGGTAAATACAAGGATGCGCTCAGGGCATTTCTCAAAAAGAAAAAGGATATGCTCTGCAAAGACTGTGTGCGTCGGATGGATTCAAATCCCATGAGGGTGCTTGACTGCAAGGTTCCCTCCTGCAGGGAGGCGGTAATGGATGCGCCTTTAATCGAAGAGTTTCTCTGCGATGGATGCCGCGCGCATTATGAGGGCCTGTTGAGGACATTGGATCTCATGCACGTGTCCTATGAAAAAAATCCCGGCCTTGTCAGGGGACTTGATTATTATACAAGGACCACCTTTGAGATAACCGCATCCGGGCTTGGCTCCCAGAATGCCGTGGCAGGGGGAGGCAGGTATGATCGTCTTGTCTCACAGCTGGGCGGGCCTTGTTCCCCGGGTATTGGTTTTGCATTCGGCATGGAGCGTGTTATCATGCTGCTGGGTGAGATGGAGCACGCGGAAAAAGGGCTTTTTTTTGTTGTTCCCGGCGGTGACCCTGCAAGGGAGCAGGCCCTTAAGCTCATGTTACAACTGCGCTCAGACGGGTTTCGTGTAGATGCCTGTCTTGAAAAGAGTTTCAGGGCGCAGATGAAAAGGGCCGGGAAATCCGGCTGCCCGCTGTGTATTATTCTTGGAGAGGATGAGATGGATAATTCCATGCTTACCATCAAGGACATGGTTACATCTTTACAGGTACAGGTATCCATGGCAAGGGCCGCTTCAGAGATAAGGACCATGCTTGGGCAGGAGGAAAGGGTATGAGTATCGGTTTAAAGGCAATGACACGGACCCATTATTGTGCGGACCTGAACAGCCGGGATTGTGGTGCAGAGATAACGGTCATGGGCTGGGTGCAGTCAAGGAGGGACCTTGGAGGCCTTATTTTTATCGATGTGCGTGATCGCAGCGGTATTGCCCAGGCCGTGTTTGATCCTGAATCCCAGCCAGGGGCTCACATGGTTGCCCACACATTGAAGCCCGAATATTGCATAGCGGTCTATGGAAGGCTTGCAATGAGGCCCGGGAATATGCGCAATCCAGGCATGAAGACCGGTGATGTTGAACTTGTGGCAGAACATATAGAGATTTTTAATGAGTCGCAGACGCCTCCCTTTGTGGTTGAAGACGGGGTTGAGGCCGGCGACGTGCTGAAGCTTAAATATCGTTACCTGGACTTGCGTACCAGGGGCCTCATGTCCAGGATCCTGTTGAGACACCGGGCCAGTGTATCTGCACGGACCTATCTCAATAAAAATGGTTTTGTCGATATCGAAACCCCGGTGCTGACAAAGAGCACCCCTGAGGGGGCCAGGGATTATCTGGTACCCAGCCGGGTCTTCCCGGGCAGGGCCTATGCCCTTCCACAGTCCCCGCAGCTGTTTAAACAGCTTCTCATGATCTCCGGTTTTGACCGTTATTACCAGATCGTCAAGTGTTTCAGGGACGAGGACCTCAGGGCGGACCGGCAGCCCGAGTTCACACAGATCGACATGGAGCTCTCCTTTGTTGACATGGACACCATTATGGATATCTCTGAGGGTTTGATACATACGCTCTTTGATGAAGTTATTGGCGTGCGTCTGCCGAGGCCTTTTGCGCGTATGACCTATGAAGAGGCCATGGATGTCTATGGCACGGACCGGCCGGACACGAGATTCGCCATGCAATTGAGGGATGTCTCAGACCTTGTTGTCCCAAGCGAGTTCAAGGTTTTTTCCTCTGTGCTCTCCAGCGGCGGGGTGGTAAAGGCCTTTAATGTAAAGGACAAAAGCACCTTCAGCCGAAAGGACCTGGATGGATTCAGCGCTTTTGTCTCTGAGCTCGGGGCCAAAGGGGTGATGTGGGCACGGAAGACAGATGAGGGGTGGAAGTCGCCCGTGGCAAAGTTTTTAAGCAAAGAGCAGATCCGGAATATATCTCAAAGGCTTGAGATGTCTTGCGGAGATCTCGCCCTCTTTGTCGCGGATACAGTGGATACGGCAAATGCCGCCCTGTCTGCCCTGAGACTGCATGTTGCCGAAAGACTTGATCTCATACCCCACAAGACCTTTTCCGCACTCTGGGTGACTACATTTCCTTTGCTGAAATGGAGCGAGGAGGATAAAAGATATACATCGGTCCACCACCCCTTTACCGCCCCTTTTCCAGCAGATCTCGACCTGCTGGAAAAGGCCCCGCAACAGGTCATGTCACAGGCCTATGACATGGTGATCAACGGCAGTGAGGTGGGGGGTGGAAGCATGCGTATACATACCCCTGATGTCCAGGAAAGGGTCTTTAATGCCATCGGCCTTGATGAAGATGCGGCACAAACAAAGTTTGGGTTCCTCCTTGAGGCATTGAAATACGGGGCACCGCCCCATGGGGGGATTGCCTTTGGCCTGGATCGCCTTATTATGCTCCTGACCGGCGCATCCTCCATACGCGATGTTATCGCCTTTCCAAAGACCGCCAGTGCCACTTGCCTCATGACAGATGCCCCCTCGAATGTTACGGATAAACAACTTGACGAGCTTGGCATAAAAAGGAAATGATAAAGAGATGAAACGGTTTGTTTTATACACAATGATGATGGTCCTGTTTTCTGCATGTGCCTGGAGCAGGGGGGATGTTCGGGAAACACAGGACCCTGGTATGGGCCCGGATTCGAGGGTGAGCACGCCAGCAGAAAAACATGCGTCATCCATTGGAAAACCCCTTGTATCCGATAAGAAGAATGAATCGATGGATGTCATGTCCAATGCCGGAGATATCCTCAGGGAAGGCATCGCTATTCGCAGTTATGAATATGCGCCGGCAGAGTTCTTTGAGCTTATCCTTGCCTATCTGGAGATGCAGAACGCATACATTGACGGCGATACCCAGGGGCTTTCTCTCCTTAATCAGCGGTTTGATCTCATGGCAAAAAAGACAAGGCGCATGACCGTTGGAGGCAAGCAGAGACGCCTGGAACAACTGGGCCAGGAGGTTGAACAGAGGCGTGATGAGATCAAAAACCAGGGGCATTCCGACATCTTTGAGGTATATTCCTCCATACATGTGGTAGAAAAAGGGGAAACCCTGCCAGGTATTGCGACGCGACCAGAGGTGTACAATGATTCTTTTATGTGGCCCCTCATCTATAAGGCAAACCGGGATCAGATCAAGGATCCCAAGATCATCTACCAGGGACAGAGCCTGAAGATACCCAGGGATATAAGCATGGATGAGATTGTTGAGGCCAGGAGAGAGGCCGGCGCATCTGACCCTGAAGAGTTGCCGGAAGACGCCTTTTTGCCGAGGAGGAAAAAATAGATGGCCATATGGGATAAACGCAAAAAGGTGTTTTATTATACACCTGGTAAAAATTACGAATCAGGGATCAATGACACAGATAAGGGTAATTATTACCGAGCCATCTTTAATTATGACGAGGTCCCCAAGGTGGATTTCGATATGCGTATGATACCTGTCCAGCGCGCGGATGAAATCTTTATCACGGATACAACCTTTCGGGACGGGCAGCAGTCCATGAGCCCGTTCAGCGTGGAGCAGATTGTAGAGCTCTTTGGATTTCTCCATCGTATCGGTGGGGCAAACGGGCTTATACGTGCCAGTGAATTCTTTCTTTATTCAGAAAAAGACCGCGAGGCGGTAAGGCAGTGCATGGACAGGGGATATGCCTGGCCAAAGATCACCTCCTGGATAAGGGCCACCAAGGAAGATATCCCCATGGTAAGGCAGATGGGCATAGATGAGACAGGGATATTGACCTCTGTGTCTGATTACCATATTTTTCTTAAACTCAAGAGCGACCGGAAAAAGGCCATGGAGAATTATCTCGCCATTGTCAAGGAGATCTTGTCCATGGGGATTGTGCCCAGGTGCCATTTTGAGGATGTAACCAGGGCCGATATATATGGATTCTGTGTGCCTTTTGCCAGGGAATTGATGAAGCTGAGAGAAGAATCCGGAACGGATATCAAGATAAGACTTTGTGATACCATGGGGTATGGGGTGCCATTTTCGGGTGCGGCCCTTCCCAGGGCCGTTGACAAGCTTATACTGGCCATGGTTGATGATGCGGGCGTTCCCGGTTATCTCCTGGAGTGGCATGGGCATAATGATTTTCACAAGGGCCTGGTAAACGCGACCACTGCATGGCTTTATGGCTGCTCATCCGTTAACTGTTCCATCTTCGGATTTGGGGAGAGGACCGGGAATACCCCGCTCGAGGCAATGGTGATGGAATATCTTTCATTGAGAGGACATGATGATACCCTGGATACCAGCGCCATCACAGAGATGGCGGAGTATGTGAAGACAAGGATGAATTACCAGATCCCCACGAATTTCCCCTTTGTGGGGGAGAACTTCAATGTTACGAGGGCTGGGATCCATGCGGATGGACTGGTGAAAAACGAGGAGATCTACAATATATTCAATACAGAGAAACTGCTCTCAAGGCCTATTGAGATCGCGATCACAGACAAGTCCGGCAAGGCCGGGATCGCCCACTGGGTGAACCGGTATTTCAAGCAGGAGGATCCGATAGAAAAGTCTCATCCTGGTATCGCTCGAATCTATCAATGCGTGCTCGAACAGTATGAACAGGGACGTGTAACCTCCATGTCAGATGAAGAGATGGATCGGCTGGCGGTCAAATTTCTGCCCCGGATCTTTCTGTCGGGATTTGACCTTATCAAGTTCGAGGCCAAGGAATATGCCGAAAACCTTATCAATGCACTCCTTGACCACCGTGATATCCGTAGCATGGATGCCTCAAGGCAGGAACCGGTCATCCGGGAGTTTATCAAGGCCTATCCCTTTATCCAGTTCGGCTATGTAACGGACATGACCGGCATAAAGACCACACAAAACATCACCCAGCCTGAATACAAAGGCCGATTCATGCATAATATAAATGAGTACGGGGACTGTTCGGACAGGGATTGGTTTATCAATACCATCGAGGATGGAAAGGTCCATGTGAGCGGCATCGCATCCTCCAGGGTGACAAATGCCCTGATCGTAACCGTTTCCGCCCCTGTACTTAATGACAATGATGACATGGTCGGTGTCCTGGGGCTGGATATACGCTTTGAGGATGTGGTAAAGGTCATCCAGAGCGTGTATGAATCCCATGGTATGAACATGAGTGCAACGGAGATCCGGAAATATAAGGATTTGTTGTGGGAAGAGACACACAATGACCCAAGACTGAAATAAAAGGACAGGAGAATATGACAGAGACAGACGAAAAAGCCTTGATCGGATTTGAAGACGGGCAGCTTTGTGTACCGGATAATCCGGTTATCCCCTTTATAGAGGGTGACGGGGTCGGCCCGGACATATTTGCGGCGACAAGGACGGTCCTGGATGCGGCCGTTGAAAAGGCATATAACGGGGAAAAGACAATTGAGTGGAAAGAGGTCTATGCCGGACAAAAGGCGTATGACCGGTGTGGCTCCTGGTTGCCGGATGAAACCCTGGATGAGATAAAACACCATATTGTGGCGATCAAGGGTCCATTGACCACGCCCATAGGCGGAGGGATCCGCAGCCTGAACGTGGCCATGAGGCAGAGGCTTGAACTTTTTGCCTGTGTCAGGCCGGTGAAATATTATCAGGGTACCCCGTCTCCGGTAAAGGCACCCGAAAAGGTGGACATCACGGTCTTCAGGGAAAACACAGAGGATGTGTACTCTGGTATTGAATGGCCTGAAGGCAGCGATGAGGTGAACAGGGTCATAGGGTTTCTGAACACGGAGTTCTCTACCGGGATACGCAAGGATTCCGGCATAGGTATAAAGCCTATCTCCATCACCGGGACCAAGAGGCTGGTCCGCATGGCCATGGAATATACCATCGAGCACAATAAAAAGGTTTTGACCCTGGTGCACAAGGGCAATATCATGAAGTTTACAGAAGGGGCATTCAAGGAATGGGGATACGAGGTTATCCGGGATGAATTCAATGCAATTGCCATTGAAGAGGATGAATTGTGGGAAAGGTACGACGGAAAGATCCCTGAGGGGCGAATCCTGATAAACGACCGCATAGCGGATTCCATGTTCCAGCAGGCCCTGTTGAGGCCTGAAGAATACGATGTCCTGGCCGTGCCTACCCTTATTGGAGACTTTATATCCGATGCCCTGGCTGCGCAGGTCGGCGGGCTCGGTATGGCCCCGGGTGCAAACATTGGTCTGCCCACGGCCGTGTTTGAGGCCACGCATGGGACTGCACCCAAATACGCGGGGCAGGACAAGGTAAACCCGGGTTCCCTGATGCTTTCAGGCGCCATGATGCTTGATTATCTCGGCTGGGAAGAGGCCGCTGCCCGGGTGAGAAAGGGCATTGAAAAGGCAGTCCTGGATAAACAGGTCACCTATGACCTTGAAAGACAGATGTCAGGCGCCACGCTTTTGAGCTGCTCAGGTTTTGCAAAGGCCATTGTAAATAGGATGGGCCGGTAAACAACTCGGGCCTGTCTTTGCTGCTTGTGTGGGTGTCACGTGGTATCTCTGTGGATATGCCCATGATATACGGGTAGATATGCAGGGGAAACATCTATTGGATTAAATGCAGGGCATTTTTTATGCGTGCAGGTAAAGAAAAAGCGAAAAAGGCTTATGAAAAAAACATCCTGGCGGGGTTTATTTGTCTTGGTGATGATTGCTTGGTTTTTTTGTTGCAGCGACAGGTATGATATCCGGGCCAAATTGTTTGAATAGAGTAAAACGTGGATTTAGAATCAATCGATACAGTATTTGACATCCTTGAGCAGGAGATCCCTGCATGGAGCTTACCATCGGTGAGTTCTATCGCCCTGGACAGGGACCCGTTTACCATATTGATCGCCACTGTTCTCAGCCTCCGGACAAAGGATGCCACCACACTTGGTGCAGCCAAAAGGTTGTTCAGCCTTGCCTCGGATCCGTCCGGGATCGCAGAATTGCCGATAATAACCATAGAAAAGGCCATCTATCCGGTGGGTTTTTACCACACAAAGGCGGGTAATATCTCCAGAATTTCCAGGATCATCCAGGAAAAATACAAGGGAAAGGTGGCTTCAGACATTGAAACACTCTTGGAACTCCCGGGGGTAGGAAGGAAGACGGCAAACCTCGTAATTACGCTGGGCTTCAATAAGGAGGGGATTTGTGTGGACACTCATGTACACAGGATCACAAACCGGTGGGGATATCTGTCCACAAAAAACCCGTATGACACTGAGATGGAGCTCAGGGAAAAACTACCGAAAAAATACTGGACAAAGATCAATGATTTCCTGGTCGTATATGGGCAGAATATCTGCCGGCCGGTCAGGCCATTGTGTCCCCAATGCCGTCTTTATGCGTATTGCGACAGGGTCGGTGTAAAGGAAAAATAAATTGTCAGCCAGCTCAACCCGAGGTGTCAAATCTCTTTGAAAATTGCCCCTTTTATTCGGCTGATTAAATGGACAAAAAAGCACCTCAAGATTGAAAATATAAGGTGCTTTATTAATCTCTCTTAGGGTTTAATTCCCCGCAGCTTGCTGCGAAAGGCCTATTCCCCTTAGGTGGCCGTGAACGGTTACAATAACAGGAACACCACCACAGTCATTCCCGCGAAGGCG
>JAYEKR010000175.1:0-2766 GCA_034661115.1 Thermodesulfobacteriota bacterium
TACTGGATTGAACTACCGGATAATTCATATATTTTTTTATCCTCCTCTGGTGTCTGTAAACACCTTCTTAAAGTATTCTTTGTTTTTATCCGATCTTTTAGATGAAAAAACACATTGAAGGGTTCATATATTGTGTGTGATAAGGCAAAAACTTGGAGGCAGACAACTGCAATGAGATTCAATAAGATGGTATTTCTGTTATGTGCAATGGTTATGCTTACTGCGTGCTCACATATCCAGTCCGCAAAGGTACAGGAAACGAAACACAATACAGAAAGCCCGGGTGATCTCCTTTTGCCGGAAGATTCTGCTGGAATCCCGTTTTTTGAACCCATGCCGGAGGAAGATGTGTCGCCTGACCCGGCTGTTATCGTTGATAAGACCACAGCCGGGACACCGGACAAGATCAAAGATGAGACTGTATATACTATTGCCTTTGAGAATAACGCACGTATTGAGTACTGGATCAAACGGTATACAGGGAAAAACAAGGGTTATTTCGCGAAATCCCTGTATAGATTTAATATGGTACGGCCCGTGATGGAAGAAATTTTCGAGGAATATTCCGTGCCGGCGGACATGGTCTATCTTTGCCTGATCGAGAGTGGAGGAATGCCCAATGCCGTCTCCCATGCAGGGGCCACCGGATACTGGCAGTTTATGCCTCAGACAGCGAGGCATTATAATTTGAAGGTAGACCGATGGATAGACGAAAGACGAAACCTTGAAAAATCCACCCGTGCAGCCGCACGCTATCTTTGTCACCTTCATTCCATCTTTGGTGACTGGCTGCTAGCCGGTGCGGCATACAATGCAGGAGAGGGAACGATCTGCCGTATTCAGAGGCGACACAGGCATGTTGATTCATTCTGGGAGATCTCTTCAAAAATGCATGTCAATGGCGAAACCCTGGCATATATCCCCAAGTTTCTTGCAGCCCTTTCCATAGCAAAGAACATGGATGCCTATGGAATAGATATTCCCCCTGCCCCAGAGGCCTTTGCCTGCAGCGAGAAGACAAAGGTTAATACCTTTACCTATCTGGATGAGATCGCCGGTATAACCGGAAGGTCGCTGTATAGTCTTTCAAGGCTCAATCCTGAGCTTGTCCGCAGATGCACACCACCTGGCGACAAGACCTATGTGCTTCGAATACCCGAAGGAAGCAAAAAGACCGTGGATGCCTACCTCAGAGGCCTGGATGACCCCGGGGTGCATTATCTCACACACAGGGTAAAGGCGGGTGACACCCTTTACGATCTTTCAAGAAGATATAATACCAGCATCACCTGTATTGCCGGGACAAACCGCATGAAAAAAGATGCAGTACTCTCCATAGGCCGCACACTTGTCATTCCGCAGGGCACGCGATTTGTACGGCCCAGGCACCGGCATACCTATGTCGTTGTCAGGGGAGACACATTGAGGACCATAGCTTTGCACCACAAGGTATCTCTGGATGATCTCATAGAGGTCAACCAGCTTCGTGACCCGGGCCTTATTCAACCCGATATGGTATTGAATATACCGCCCGGGAATCTCTCTGTACGGGCAAACCATATCCAGTATAAGGTAAAAAGGGGCGATACCATCTGGGGCATCTCCAGGCGTTTCGAGGTTTCAACCAGGGATGTCATGAGGTGGAACCGTCTCAGCGACACCTGCAATATCTATCCCGGGGACGCTCTGAGTATCTATCAATGAAAGGGTAAACATTGAAAGGGTAAAACATTCTCACGCAAAGAACGCCAAGGTCACGAAGATACTGCCCTTTTGTATCATTTTCCTGTTTTCTTTTGCGATCTTTGCGCCTTTGCGTGAGAAAAGATCTTTTGATCTCCTTTTCAAAGGCCGGTTTTTTGCCAAGCATCAACCTTTTTCCATAGCCGTTCACGGCTTGAATTTGGAAATTAGAAATTAGAAATTGGGGAGAAATGAAACGAGTTTACGAGCTGGATGTGTATAAACTGGCAGAAGCGTTATCAGATATGGTCTGACACGATTTTGATAAATAGTTGAAAAACTCGGGCCAAAGTTGAATGCGTTCGTCAACAGTACAAAAGCATAAAGGCCAATGTTCCGTGAACGGTTACCTTTTTCCCATATAAAATCCCTTGATCAGATGGATATTAGTGGGTTAGAAACAGGACATGCTTTCGATTGATGTGGGAAATACCCATATTGCAGCCGCTGTTTTCCTGGATGACAGGATCCAAAGGATATTACGCATGGAGACCGGGGAATGCCGGGCATCCGGGTCGTTTCTGGGCAGAATGTCTTTCCCCGGCAGGGAAATTCTCCAGAGTGTCGTCATTGCCAGTGTTTGTGATGATGTTGTCGATATAATCCTCGGGGATTTTTTATCCATGGGGCTTCCAAAACCCATGATTGTTACCAGAGACATGGCAATGGGGATTACGAATCTGTATCATACAAAAGAGAGCCTGGGTGTGGACCGGTTGATAAACGCGGCTGCGGCATATGCCCTTAACCGGGCATCCGGGCAATCCCTTGTTGTGGTCGATATGGGAACGGCAACCACTATTGACTATGTTACAGGCAGGGGTGAGTTCCTGGGTGGGGCCATTGTCCCGGGCATATTGAGTGCCTACAGGGGGTTGATTGAGAGAGCGCCTGCTCTTCCGGAAATCGAGATTTCGTGCCCGGGTGATTATATAGGACAAAGCACTTGTGATTCCTTGCGTTCCGGCATTGTGCTTTCACATACGGCCATGATCAAAGGGCTGGCAGAGCAGATGGCCGCAG
>JAYEKR010000176.1:0-2713 GCA_034661115.1 Thermodesulfobacteriota bacterium
CTCTTAGGGTTTAATTCCCCGCAGCTTGCTGCGAAAGGCCTATTCCCCTTAGGTGGCCGTGAACGGTTACAATAACAGGAACACCACCACAGTCATTCCCGCGAAGGCGGGAATCCAGTGTTCCAGATAATTCACGTTTCTGGACCCCCGCCTTCGCGGGGGTGACGCGGAAAGCACGTTCCGTGAACGGTTACCCCCTTAGACAGTTTTGATACCCCGTAGCTTGCTGCGGGGTAGTTCATTCTTTATCCGGAATACGCATCAGGTCCTCTATCCAGGGGGCATTCTCACTGTCACTGGGTGCCCTGTAATCCCCTCTTGGTGAGAGAGACCCGCCAGAACCCACCTTGGGGGCATTCGGAATGCAAGACCTCTTAAACTGGCTCAGCTTGAAAAATCTGTGGAGGTATACATTGAGCCAATGTTTGATCTCGGCAATACTATACTCATGCCTTTTATCTTCGGGTACATCCGGCCAGATGCCTTTTCTCTTGTCTTTCCATGCACACCAGGAGAGGAATGCAACCTTTGACGGGGTGTATCCATATCTTGTGATATAGAAATTGTTAAAGTCCTGCAGCTCAAAAGGCCCTATGATGTCCTCGCTCTTATGGGCAGGTTGACCGTCAATAATGCCCGGGATAAGCTCTGGGCTTATTTCGGTACCAAGGATATCATCAAGGCAGGAAGAAACACCATCACCCAGCAATGCCTTGTCTGCAGTCCACCTTATTACATACTGAATCAATGTCTTGGGGACACTGGCATTTACACTATAATGAGACATATGATCACCGACACCATAGGTACACCATCCAAGGGCAAGCTCGCTCAGGTCTCCAGTCCCTACAACTATCCCGTTTTTCAGGTTGGCGATCCTGAACAGGTGAGAGGTCCTGTCCCCTGCCTGCACATTTTCAAATGTCACATCATAGGCATCTTCTCCCCCGGCAAAGGGATGGTCTATATCCTTCATCATCTGTAGAGCGCTTGGTTTTATATCAATCTCCCCTGCCTCAACGCCCAGGGCCTTCATGAGACCGATGGCATTGTTATAGGTTTTTTGGGATGTAGCAAAGCCCGGCATTGTATATGCCTTTATGTTCGTCCTGGGGAGGTTCAACTCATCCATAACCCGTGCGCACACGATGAGGGCATGGGTGGAATCCAGGCCACCGGATACACCTATAACAACATTTTTAATATCTGCAGCCTTTAACCTTTTTGCCAGGCCCTGTACCTGAATATTATAGACCTCATAACATCTCTGATCTCTTACCTTTGGATCAGAGGGTACATAAGGGAATCTTGGAATTTGTCTCTCAAGGGGGATCACCCCGGAAGGGGTTTTCAGCTTAAATGGTATCCTTTTAAACCCCAGGATTTTATCCCTGTGTATTCCGATTCCATCTCCAAAACTGGTAAGCCTCATCCTGTCCTGGCTAAGCCGATCAAGATTCACATCACCAATAATCACCTGTGGATCCCATAAAAACCTTTTTGAGGCTGCAAGTAGATTGCCATTTTCATAGATAGCGGCATGACCATCCCATGCAAGGTCAGTAGTGGATTCTCCAGGCCCTGCAGCGGCATAGAGATAGGCAGACACACAGGAAGCGGATTGCCTGGAAGCAAGAGAGTTCCTGTATTCGTCTTTGCCTGTGGTTATATTGGAGGCAGACAAATTCCCTGTCATTGTTGCACCTGCGAGCGCTGCATAGCTCGAAGGCGGGATAGTAGCCCAGACATCCTCGCATAATTCAATAAAGAAAGAAAAATCCGTTATGTTTTCAACATCGAAGATCAGGTTGGCCCCTATGGGGATGCCTTGAAGACCACACAGGTCAATCTTATCTACTATCAAATCCCTTGAAGAGCTGAATTGTCTTTTTTCATAGAACTCCCTGTAGTTAGGGATATAGGTCTTGACAGCAATCCCCAGGATTTTACCCCTTAGAATCACCAGGGCACAGTTATAAAGCCTCTGCATTACCTTTAACGGGGCCCCGACAATGATAACCATATCCATATCAGATGTGGCATCCAAAAGCCTTTGGATGCCTGATTGAACCGAACAGAGAAGTGCGTCCTGGAAAAAGAGGTCTTCATTTGTATATGCAGAGATGCCAAGCTCCGGAAACAGTGCCAGTACTGCCTTGTTGTCTGCTGCCTTGTGCACTGATTCGATTGTCTTATCCACATTGAATCCAGGGTCAGCGACCTTAACCTCAGGTATGCATACTGCAACTTTTACAAACCCATGTTTGTACAGGTTGAAAAACCCTGACTTATCCACCATTTTTCCCCCTTATATGAAACATTTACACATTCAGTTCGCGTATGCGTTTGGAGATTAATCGGGTACTGGGTCCATGACACCTGACATCTCTCGCGCAATCATTTTTTATTGGGTATATGAGCGGCCCCTGCGGCCGAAAATTCATCCTTGTCAAAGTCAATCATCGGTACGTTGAACCGATGAAGATTAAGTAAAAAGTGAACCCTGTCGAGTCCGGCCAATGTTGCTGCCATGCCGGATGACAGTCTTTTCATCTCAAACAGTTTTACCGCCATTGCCATTCGGGCTTCTTTTTCAAAGGCTGTCTTTGTTGTTTGAAGGATATCCGGTAAATTTTGTGGATATTCAATCTTGAGTTGATTGGGCATATCTTACCTCCGATCCATTGCTGGATCAGCTTATAATTTATAATAA
>JAYEKR010000177.1:0-13202 GCA_034661115.1 Thermodesulfobacteriota bacterium
CCAGCACACAGGCATGAGGGCTATATTACCAGTCGCCTATACCCTTGATACGCCATGGGTGTGAATACACCCAGAAACTTCCATTCCTGACCCGGCAGACAAGGGTAATCCCGGCCTGCCTTGCCAGTTCAATACCCCTATTTGTGGATGAGGCCTTTGTAACAACCATGGGGATACCGGCATTAAGCGCCTTTTCCACCATGTCCCGGGGCTGTCTGCCAGTGCATCCCAATACGCAGGACCCAAGATCTATACCATTGAGCACACAGTGCCCGATAACCTTGTCCACGCTGTTATGTCTCCCCACGTCAGAACTCCTGGCAATAATCCCGTTATCTGATCCGTCATTCAGGTAGATCACTGAACAATGCGCACCTGAGGTCCTTTTCCACAGGTCCGAGACAATACCATCTATAACAACAAAAACCTCAGCCGCAGACAGACAGGGGCCCTTGTTTCCCCTCTTTCTTATCCAGGCAGGAGAAGGGAGAGGATTCCTGTCTGTCCGGTTCGCAACATCCCCATGGTCAAGGACATGTTGTGAATAGACGTGTACCTCATTCGCGCACAGCCTTACCTTTGTAATATCCCTTGCCAGCCCCTCTGAAACAATGAATCCAGCCCCTAATTCGGCGTACTCACCCGGGGTTGCAACAAGGTTCGAGCAATGGCGGTCATTAAGGAAAATGCGGACAATCTCTTCAGTACAGACCTCTCCCACCTGTTGTGACGCGCCATCCGCCAACACCTGTATACCCTCTACCTCTACACTGTCCTCCATTATAATCTCCCATGCCTTCATACACCGGAAAAGGACACCTCTCCACCCTTTTTATAAACGCGCATGAGCTGCGCTCACAACCAGGACGGGGAAAAAGGCCTCACCGCTGAGGAGCAGAGGACGCAAAGTTAGATCCCTATATAATATCACAAGGATAACCGTCACCCCCGCGAAGGCGGGGGTCCAGAAACGTGAATTACCTGGAACACTGGATTCCCGCCTTCGCGGGAATGACGGGAGGGGAACGGGAATGACGGGAGGGGAACGGGATGGACGGGAGGGGAACAGGATGGACTGTGGTGGTATTTTCCTATTTTTCATATAAAGATTTGGAACAGGCTTTCCGATGAAGATTATTGAACGTATTCTTCCTGTAAAAACCAGAAAGAAAGGAGCAAATCATGGATTTTAAAACAAAGAAGGACGGAGACAGCCTGTCAATCAAGATCTCAGGCGCTGTGGGCACAGAAGAGGCAGAGATCCTGCGGGCTGAATTAAGAAAGACAATAGATGATCCCCCTAAAAAGGTCCGAATGGACCTTTCCCTTGTTCCTTCCATGGGATCTTCGGGCATAGGAAAGATACTTCTGTTCTACAAGGAGTTGGATAAAAAAGGCGCTGGTTTTGAAATCAAGGGAATACATGAAAACCTCTTTAATATTTTCAAATCCATTAAACTCGATAAAATCTTTCCAATATCCATGGGTTAGACACTATGGATATATGCATGGATGAATCAGGCGCTATCGCCATCAACGGTGAAATGGTGATCTCAGAAATCGATATCCTCTATACCGGTATCGAAGAATTGATCGAAAAGGCATCGCGTAACATTGTCCTGGATCTGAGCAAGGTGGATGAAATAGACGCATCAGGGCTTCAGCTCCTTTTTGCCCTCCATAAAACCATTAGGGAGACAGGGACCATGAATATCAGGGCCGTGAGCACCCGGGTAAAGGAGATCCTCGCGCTTTCGGGTTTCGATATCCTGCTCAAGGAGGCACTGTAATGAAACATGTTCTTGTTGTCGATGACTCTGCGACATTAAGGGCATCAGTCAATTTCACACTCAAAAATGCCGACATACCTGCCATCAATGCCGAAAATGGACAAATTGGGCTGGACAGGCTCTTTGAGGCAAGGAAAGAGGGCATACAGATCGGGATGATTATCGCCGACATCAACATGCCTGTAATGGACGGGATCACCTTCATCAAAGAGGTCAAAAAAACCCCGTTTAAATTTATGCCGATCCTTGTGCTCACCACAGAATCCCAGCAAAAAATGAAGATGGAAGGCAAGGAGGCAGGAGCGGCTGGATGGCTTGTCAAACCATTCAAGCCGGAACAGCTCATCTATGTTATCAGAAAGTTTATGAGGTAAACTATGGTACCAAACGAGATATTACAGGTTTTCCTGGATGAGAGCGAGGAAGAAATTAGGGAGCTGGAGGAAGGGCTTATCAGGCTTGAGGAAGAAACGGATGATACGGATATGGTCAATCGTGTCTTCCGTGCGGCGCATACCATCAAGGGTTCAGCCGGCCTGGTAGGGATGGAAGATGTCAGTGACTTCACCCATTCCATTGAAAACATCCTGGACAGAATCAGAAACAATGAACTGAAAATAACAAAAAAACTCGTATCCGATCTGCTCTCAGCCGTTGACCTGCTCAAACGCATGATTTCATCCTCGTCCGGGGGAGAAATAATTGATCCGAAAGAGACAGAAGAAATCACCTCAAAGCTCAGAAGGTTTACCGGCCCCGCATCTCCGGCAAAGGCAGAACCCCCGGGGAAAACACCTGCTTCCCATACAACGATCCTCTCCATAACCATGCAGTTCCGGGAGGACATCTTTTTCAGCGGCCAAGATCCAATTATGCTCATCCGGGAACTCTCAGAAAACGGCACTATCCTGGAGATCCGTGCATATCCAGAGGACATACCAGACTATTATACAATGCAGCCAACCAAATGCTACACCTCATGGGAGATCGTGCTTTCAACCACAGCAGACATCTCTGAGATCCAAAATATCTTCATCTTTGTCATGGACGAAAACAAGATAGATATCTCTGATATCTCCAAGCAGTACAAAGAAGGGGTCGACGTGTCCCTGGCCGACAAGCCCATAGGCGAAATCCTTGTGGAAAGGGGCGCCGTTAAATCCATTGAAGTTGAGGACACCCTGAACAAACACAAGACCACGGGTGAGGCACTCGTAGAAAGCGGCATGGTCCCCAAAAAAACCGTTGACAAGGCCGTAAAAGACCAGTCAAAGAGCCGGCATATCGTCAGGACATCTACCATTCGCGTAGACACAGAAAAACTTGACGCACTTGTCAATCTCGTAGGGGAGATGGTTATCTCTGTTGCGCGTCAGACCCAGCTGTCCTCCGAGGTCAAAAATGAAGAAATCTCCCGCACCCTTCAAAGCGCATCCGCCTCACTGGAACGTATATCCAGGGATATTCAGGAACAGGTTATGCGTGTAAGGATGCTTCCGGTAGAAGGCACATTTAACCGTTTCAAACGGATTGTCCGGGACATGTCCTTTGAGCAGGGTAAAAAAATCGAGCTGGAAATGAGCGGAACAGATACCGAACTGGACAAAAACGTGATAGAACAGATCGGAGACCCCTTAAAGCACATGATCCGCAACTCCATTGATCACGGCATTGAGATGCCGCAGGAGCGCATTGCAGCAGGAAAGCCCGAAACAGGGATTATATGGCTCAAGGCCTTTCAGAGAGAGGGTTACATCTTTATAGAGATCAAAGACGACGGCAGGGGAATCGACAAGGACAGTGTCCTGGAAAAGGCGATTGAAAAGGGCCTTGCATCGCCAGAGCAATCCTATACCGACAGTGAAATCTTTGACTTTCTCTTTACCCCCGGGCTCTCCACGGCAAAAAAGGTAACCGATATATCCGGACGTGGTGTTGGCATGGATGTGGTCAGGAAAAATATCGAGGCCCTCAAAGGTATGGTAAAGGTTACCTCCGAAAAATCAAAGGGTTCCACCTTCCGCATCAAGCTCCCCCTCACCCTAGCCATCATTGACGGCATGATGGTACGCGTGGGCAAAGAGGTGCTGACCATACCGCTGTCTGTAATCGACAGATCCGTCCGCCCGGCAAAAAACGAGATAAAGACCGTGGAGGGAAAGGGGGAGCTGGTTGAGATATACGGTGAATACCTGCCCCTTGTACGGCTTTATGATCTCTTCAAAATCCCTGCTGACAAAACCGACCCGACAGAGGCATTAGTCGTGGTTCTCAACAGCAATGAGGGACGTTTCGGAATCCTGGTGGATGACGTGCTCGGACAAACCCAGGCCGTCATCAAGAGTATTGACAAAAACTTCCGCAAGATAGAGGGGACCTCTGGCGCCACCATTTTGGGTAATGGCCGAGTATCCCTCATACTGGACATCTACGGCATCCAGAACATGGCATTTCACTCTCAAAAAGGAGCTTAACATGAAGATACAATGGAAACTCAGAGAAAAAATCGTCACCCTTATCCTCGCATTGAGCCTTATTCCACTAGTCCTTGCGGTTGCCTACAGCATCAATAAGGCGTCTGACCTACTTGAAAACAATGCAAGGGAATACATGAAGGCAAAGGTAGAAAACTTTGGAAACATAGCAAACCTGCGTTGCGACTCCACAAAAGGCAATCTGGATATCATCCGGAAACAGCTCATAAAAAATATCGAAAAAGAACTCATAGAACAGGCCAAAAAAGAAAAATACTTTGAGACCGGGTACCTGGTGATCCATGAATCAAACGGGTTATGCGTATCACATCCAGACCCGAATCTTGTCAACTCCATGGAGCTGTATAATAAGTTTGCATTTGTACGCGATGCATTGAAGCAGAAACAGGGATATCATGAATACACATATAATGGTGTGAAAAAGATCGGATTTCTGGTGTACAACAAGGATATGGACTGGATCCTGTGGGGTTCCGTGCCTGAAACAGAGGTACTCGCCAAGGCCAGTTCGTTCAATGTCAAGCTCTGGATCTTTGTGGCCGCAATCGCGATCATTGTCCTGATCTCAGGCATCTTTTTTGGAAATCGGATCGCAAAAAAGGCCAGCGAGATCTCAATGAAGATGAAGGATATCGCCGAGGGCGAGGCGGATCTTTCGGCAAGGCTTCCTGTACTCACAAAGGATGAGATGGGGGAGATTGCAACGGAATTCAACCGATTCATGGAAAATATCGAAGAGGTCATTTCAAAGATAAAGCATGCCGCACTCCATGTGGACTCTGCCACTCAGGAGGTCTCATCCGGGGCACAGGGTCTTTCACAATCCACACAGGAACAGGCCTCAGCCGTGGAGGAAGTGGCAGCGACCATTGAAGAGATGTCCTCATCCATTAAACAAAATGCATCCAACTCCCAACAGGGCATGGACAAAACCAAAGACACACAAAAAGCCCTTGAGGAAAACACTGCCATATCACAGAGGGTGTCGGATTCCATGCAGGATATATCGGCCTCATCCAAAAAAATTGACTCTATCGTCTCCACGGTAAACGATGTAGCCTTCCAGACAAACCTCCTGGCCCTGAATGCGGCAGTAGAGGCGGCCCGTGCAGGTGAACACGGTAAGGGCTTTGCCGTGGTGGCGGAAGAGGTAAGGGCCCTTGCCCAGAGATCCGCAGATGCGGCCAAACAGATCAAGGGGCTCATAGAGGACACTGTAAACAAGATAAACACAGGGGATGAAAACGTCAAAAAATCCGGGGAATCCATGGAGACCATTATATCGCACATAACAGACCTCACACAGACCATAGAGGAAATCGCCGCATCATCTGCGGAACAGGCCAATGGGGTGGATGAGCTGAACCGGGCCATATCACAGATTGATTCCACCACCCAGCAGAACGCATCCACGGTGGAGGAACTGGCCAGCACCGCCGACAGCCTCAATACAGAGGCAAGGGATCTGGCCTTGACCGTTGAACGGTTCAAGGTGTCTCAAACAATCCACGAGACAAAACACCCTGGACAAGAAAAGACCGGTACGGCTGCCCCAGCACCTGTGCCCGAAGCAACAACTGTTTTTGACGATGACTTTGAAGAGTTTTAAAAGGTGAATGCCATGGAGAATACAGAGCATATCCAGGACGCATCTTTGTCCGTACAATATGTAACCTTTGATCTCGGAGATGAAGAATACGGCATCCCCATCCTCAAGCTCAATGAAATTATTGCATACCAGAAACCCATTGCCATCCCCAAGGTGCCAGCGTTTATCAAAGGGGTTCTCAATATGAGGGACCTTGTTGTCCCTGTCATAGATCTAAGAGAACGCTTCTGCATGGAAAAAAAGGAAAAAGACCAGATGACGGTTATCATGATCCTTGACGTGTCCGGCCGCACCATGGGGATGATCGTTGATTCAGTGAACGATGTGGTCACCCTGAACAAAGACGATATCCGCAACAGGCCCAGTTTTTCAACCGGAATAGACATGGGATTCATAGAGGGTATGGGGGTCAGGGACGATACATTTATCATTCTCCTTGATGTAAACCGGCTTTTCTCTGACGAAGAACTCAATATAGTTGACGGGGTATAGGCTTGATCGCCTCATCCTTTGACCTTACAGACAAAGAATTCCGGCTCTTTAAGGAGATGATCTACCAGGAAACCGGCATTCATCTCTCTGACCAGAAAAAAAGACTCCTTGTCGCCAGGCTTTCCAGACGTCTGAGGGCACTGGAACTTAAAACATTTACCGATTATTACCAATATCTTTGTGATAACAAACACACACAAAAAGAACTCATAAACCTTATCAACCGCATCACCACAAACAAGACCGATTTTTTCAGGGAGATGCATCATTTCGCATTCCTGACAGAGACTGCCCTTCCAAAAATCATTAAACAGGGAGAAGACAATGGGAACAGGCGACTGAGGGTGTGGTCCGCCGGCTGTTCTTCCGGGGAAGAACCCTATAGTATCGCCATGACCTTAGCAGATGCCTTTTCAAGGCGCAAGGGATGGGATATCAAGATCCTGGCTACGGATCTGGACACACAGGTCCTGAAAAAGGCGACAGATGCAATCTACAACACACAGACCATTGCCCCGGTGCCGAGCAAATACCTGTCAAAGTATTTTATCAGGAAAGACAATGCCTACACTATAACCCCGCAGATACGATCCATGATATCCTTTCGACGGCTAAATCTCATGGATAAAACCTTTCCCATGAAAAACCCCTTTGACATCATATTCTGCCGAAATGTGATTATCTATTTCGACCCGGAAACAAAAGAAAGACTCATGGGAAAAGTTCACTGCCACCTGAAAAAAGACGGATATATGTTTATCGGGCATTCAGAATCACTGATGAACATGAAGGGGGACTATAAATACATAAAGACCACCATCTACAAGGGGATCTAGGATGCTCAAACGTTTCAACACCCGGTTCAATGCAGAGATGGTCATTATCTATCCGGGTGAATTCCATGTGTGCAGAACCTGCATCATTGCCACGGTGTTGGGGTCATGCATCTCAGTGTGCATAAAAGACACACAGACGGGCCTGGCCGGCATGAACCATTTCATGCTCCCTGGTGATGTCCGTTCAGAGGATATCTTTTTATCCGAATCCTCCAGATACGGCATATTTGCCATGGAACAGCTCATCAAAAAAATGATCGAGATGGGGGCAAAAAAGGCCGGGCTTGAGGCCAAGATCTTCGGAGGAGGCCATGTGCTTAATTTTAGAAAGACAGACGGGAATGTACCTGAATCCAATATAGAGTTTATAAAGGCATTTCTCGCAATGGAGCAGATCCCCATAGTTGCCTCAGACCTCGGGGGGTACCATGGAAGGAAGATCATGTTCTTCGCCCAGACATCCAAGGTTCTGCTTAAACGCCTGGAATCCACTGTGGATTCCAAGATCATCCAGGCGGAAAAGGAGTACAAATCAAAGATCTTCTCTGAAATAGGAAAAACAGAGAAAGAGGCCTGGAGATGACCGGGCCTCAGGGACAAACCATGAAAAAAATCAGAGTTTTCATCATCGATGACTCGGCCCTGGTCAGAAAAATCCTCAAGGAAATCATGGATAAGGATCCACTGATCGAGGTCATAGGTACTGCCCCTGACCCCATCATCGCAATCCGCAAGATTCGGGCACTGCTCCCGGATGTCCTTACCCTTGATATTGAGATGCCAAAAATGGACGGTCTGACATTCCTGGCAAAGCTCATGAAGGCGCATCCCATGCCGGTTGTCATGTTTTCATCCTTAACCCGACAGGGAGCGGATGCAACCATGAAGGCCCTTGCACTGGGGGCCATAGATTTTATCGCAAAACCAAAAATCAGTCTCACCGAGGCCATGGATGAACTTGAAAATCAGGTCATCACAAAGGTAAAGGCGGCATCCACAGCCAGGGTAAAAAAGGCAACCGCCCCGACTCTCAGTGTGCCTGAAAAATACACTACAGATATCATCATCCAGCCGGAAAAAAGAAGACTGACGCAAAAGGGTGAAAAAATCGTAACCATCGGGGCATCCACTGGCGGAACCGTGGCATTGGAACAGATACTGAACCGGCTCCCGGAAGATTCCCCCCCGATATTGATCGTACAGCATATGCCTCCTGTATTCACCAAGTCCTTTGCAGACAGGGTCAATACCCTGAGCCGAATGCATGTCAGGGAGGCCAAAGATAAAGACAGGGTCGAACGCGGGACCGCCCTTATTGCACCGGGAGGAAGGCATATGCTCATCAACAGGGACTCAAACGGATACCATGTGGACATAAAGGACGGACCACCGGTCAACAGACATAAACCATCCGTGGATGTACTCTTCAGATCCGCAGCCAATACCCTTGGCCCCAATGCAAAGGGAATCATCCTGACAGGCATGGGTGACGACGGAGCCAGGGGACTCAGGGAGATGAGACAACAGGGCGCCCTTACCGCGGCCCAGGATGAGGAGTCCTCCGTGGTATTCGGCATGCCAAAGGTTGCCATATCCATGAACGGTGCGGACCAGGTCCTGCCCCTCGATGATATCCCAAAACTCATAATAACCAAACTTTCGCAGGATAAAAAAAATGAACCTCTGTAACTTCATGGACAGCACAAGGATTGACCTGCGTATGAAGGCGATCGACGTCAATCCCGACCAGACATCGGACATGATCATGCAGCATCTGGATAAACTTGGTTTTCTCGACATGGAAATGAATACAGGATTCGGGATGGCTCTCACCGAGGCTCTGATCAATGCAGTCGATTATGGATGTTTGGGCCTGGACTCCAACGATAAAGCCCCGGAACTCAGCACCACGGACCTGTATTCCCGAAAAAAGACAATGCATATGAAAAACCCTGGGCTTTCGGACAGGGAGATAAACATACGCATATCCATCCATCCCCAGCACATATCCGTCCGCATCCAGGATCCGGGCCCAGGGGTACCTGAACACATAAAACCACGCAGGGGTGTAACACCGAACGGCAAAGGAATCCTCATGATGAAACAGCTCTGTGACCAGGTCATCATCCGGCGCAGACCGTCCTGTATAACCCTGATAAAAAACAGGGACGATTATGAAGCCAAAACATCCAAGGGGAACAAAGATCTTTTGAATTCCCTGGCAGATACCCTGTCCTGCGGAATCCTTGCAATAACCCCTCAGAAAGGGATTATACTATGGAACTCAGCGGCATCCAGGATAACTGCCATAAAAAAAGAAGAGGTGCTGGGGAAAGAAACCAGAGACCTGCCTCAAATCATTGAAAAACTGCTCGATCCTGAGATCTCTTCAATACACCTGGATACAGATGACGATGAAATACGCTATATCGAAAAAGAGATACATCCCATCAATAAAGGCGATGGCAGGGTAAGCATCTTTTCAGACATAACCGACACGATACATGCCAGAGAAGAGATGGACCAAATCCTCATGGAAACCTCCGAAACAAAGGACCTTATGGAAGAACAGGCGGCAACTTTGGTCATGACCCTGGCAGAGGTAGATGAAAAAAACGATATCATAGAAAACCAGAACAAAAAAATGGTTCACGAGCTGGAGATGGCCGGAAAACTCCAGAAGGGGCTACTCCCGGACATATACGAAAGCAAGGGGGGTATAAGCGTGGCATCCAAATACATACCCTCCATGAACATTGGAGGCGACATCTATGATATGGTGGACCTTGGCCAGGGCCTGACCGGATTTATTATTGCAGATGTCTCAGGCCATGGCGTGGCAGCGGCCCTGGTCGCGTCCATGTTCAAAATGAGCGTTCATTCTCTGGCAACCACAGTTGCCAGCCCCAAGGTACTTTTTCACCTGTTAAACGATGACATAAAGGCAATACTCACAGAGGATTATATCACCTCATTTTATCTGATTGTGGACAAAAACGAGCAAAGCATCACCTACAGCAATGCAGGACACCCCTACCCCCTTTTCTACAGAAGAGCCACCTCTGAAATTATTGAACTGGATACAGACGGTTTTTTCCTGGGCATGTTTGACGACGGGGCCTATGGTGAAGGCAAACAAACAATCGAAGAGGGTGACGCACTTCTACTCTACACAGACTGTATCATTGAGACAGAAAACAGCCAGGCCGAACAGTTCGGTAAGTCCAGACTCACACAGACCTTTACAGAGGCGATTAAAGACCATCACGGCCAGGAGGTTATCGACATGATCGAGGCCAAGGGACGGTCTTTCTGCAGGGATGATCGTTTTGACGATGATTTCACGATGCTCCTCCTTGAATTCACTGGTCTGACTCCGGCCATCCAGGAGGGTCAAAAAGATATCCCGTCCATGCCGGACAAAGGTAGTTTTGAAGAGTTTTAAAAGGTGACTTTTCCATGCCCGTGATCGATCACAACGCCGTGATCGATCACAACGATGGATGAAAAGTAACCGTTCACGGAACGTTGAACGTGGAAATTGGAAGTTTGGCCTTTATGCTTTTGTACTGTTGACGAACGCATTCAATTGTAAGCCGTGAACGGCTACACATCCAGCTCGTAAACTCGTTTCATTTCTCCCCAATTTCTAATTTCTAATTTCCAATTTCAAGCCGTGAGCGGCTACTAATTTCCAATTTCAAGCCGTGAGCGGCTACGATGAAAATATAGTAGCAAACGGGCTGTTTACATATGAACTATTCGGGTTCACGGCTTCATCCTAGAAATGGATTATAATATCCCTGTCTTATCGGGATAGATTCGATAAGCCCCTTGATCCCTGTCCCGCATGGCAATTTCTGTTTCAATGCATCAAGGTAATAATCAGGGTCGATATTGAGATTGCGCCACTGTATCATATCAATGTCTGTCTCCTGGATAAAGCGTTTAAGGGCTTGCGCTTCACGGGGGGCATCAGTGAGCCCGGGAAAGACAAAGAGATTGATGGACACGAAGAGGCCCCTTCGCTTCATCTCAAGGATACTTTCCCTGAGAGCACCAAACTCATAGGTGGGCCTGAAATATGTTTCATAGGTGACCCTCCTGGCAGAATTCATACTGATCCTCAGACTGTCAAGTCCGGCATCCGCCAATTGGGCAACCATGCCTGGAAGGCTTGCATTGGAATTGAGGTTTATGGTCCCTTTGTCTGTCTGTTTCCTTATCAGTCTGATGGCATCCCTGATCACAGAGCCCACCATCAGCGGTTCACCCTCGCAACCCTGCCCAAAGCTCATAACCGGCATATCCACCCTGTGGATATGTCTCAACGCGATCTCGGCAATCTCATCCGGCGTAGGTGTAAAGGTAATACGTTCCTGGGGTGAGGGAAAATCAGTCTGCTTCTGGTAGGAGATGCAGCCCAGACAATTTGCATTGCATACAGGAGAGGTCGGCAAAGGCCCCTCCTCCCGGCCCTGAAAAAGGTTCAGGGCTGCAGGACATCCATATTCAAGGGCGCAATGCGACAGATGGGAGACAAGGCGGTTGTCCGGAAGATCCGCTTTCCACTCTGCCACCCCCTTTCGGGCTTTTTGCATGTCAAAGGTATCCATATCCTGACGCACTGAATCGTCAGTACGCATGCCTGTAACCACAAAACCGTCATTCCACCCCATGGCAGTATAGGCATAGAGGGGCAGATTGGTGGCATGCGAGGTCCTCTGCCATGCGGCAAGGAAGGTGTGGGTGTAGGCCGGGGCAAGAAAGGCCGCGACCGCATAGGCCGGTTCCGTCTCATTGAACGGGTTTTTCTCAAGGACAATGATCTCGCCTGTGTCCGGATCCATGCCAATGGGATGCCGGTCAGGCAACACATAGAGTTCAGACCCCAGGGGCAGGGAAATCACATCCTGCTGCCCGGTGGGGACAAAATAATCCCCGCTTCTTGCAACCATGACAAGGGGTTCAAACTCCATGATATTCCCTTTTGCATCGGCAAATACAAGGCTTGGACGATCCATACTCATGTCAGGGGATCTAGTCCAGATATGTTTGGATTGCAAGGGTGAAAGGGGTGATAAACCCGCAAAAAGGATTAACGCTTGCAAATATCCCCATGCCTGTTCTATGTACATCCTTGATTGGGTCGAAGCAGGACAGGTGATCGCCGGTATCCGTTCGCACGGATGCGGGAGGAAAGTCCGGGCTCCGCAGGGCATGGGTGGTCGTTAACAGCGACCGGGGGCAACCCCAGGGAAAGTGCCACAGAAAACAAACCGCTGCCCATGAGGCAGTAAGGGTGAAACGGCGAGGTAAGAGCTCACCAGTTCCCCGGGTGACCGGGGAAGCTAGGTAAACCCCACCCGGAGCAAGACCAATAGAGGGGAACCAGGGCGGCCCGTCCTCCCCCGGGTAGGTCGCTTGAGGCAGGGGGCAACCCTTGCCCTAGATGAATGATCACTATCCCCCGGGGAGCAATCCCCAGGGGAAACAAAACCCGGCTTACGGCCTGCTTTGGCCCGTTATACAAAATATTATGGGAGTCTGTTTATATTTTGATGAAAAAATCCAGGTTTGATCTAAGCCATGTGGAAAAAATACGGCGTTCCATCTATGTCTTTTTGAGGGATGAGATGGAAAGACGTCTCCTCAATATCGCGTTTATTGATCCATACGAGGAATGCCGGTCCAGGGGTGTTCACTATCCGGTTGTCGATCCAACCGAACTCCGGCCCAAAAAAAAGGAGTTCGCAAAGGAGGACCACCAAGCAAAGCCTTTCTTTATCATCTTCCTGGAGGAAAATCTCGGCCCTACGCACCAGAAATACATCCGTTTTGACGAATCAAACCGCATACGAAAAGACAATATCTCCCTGGTGCCGGATATCCGTTTGCACAGCTCCTTAAATTCTGCAGTACGTTTTTTTGAAAGGGAAACATTCTTTGAGTTCCTGGAGCCCCTCCTCGATGTGGACTA